>NZ_DJBB01000043.1:0-18941 GCF_002429865.1 Empedobacter sp. UBA5987 | reverse complement strand
TTACCTAAATGCACTACGGGTTTTATAAAGAATTACAACAAGCATTTTTGTATTATTGGTTGGATTAACACTTTTTAGTTGTAACAATGATGATGATTCAGGAATTACAGAGCAATTAACGCCAAGCGAAATTTTATCCTTTACTTCTTGGGAAACAACTAATGCTTTGAACAACAAAGGACAAAATGTAGCCTTAACAGACACTAATGTTTCTAATTTTGTAGGTTATGCCTATTTCAAAAAAGATGGTACATTTACTATGTTCAATTTAGATGATACGCCAAAAATGAAAGGAGATTGGTCTGTTTCTGAAGATGGAAAAACAAGAACAATCGTTGCTAAAAATGATGCAGGAGAAGTTTTGTTTACACGAATTGTTGACATTACAGTTTTAACAAAACAAGAATTTACTTACAGAATTTATCCGTCTAATGATGATAAATCTGTTTATTTCGATATCGTACATACGCCTACAGCTCACAAAGAGCCAACAAAATAGTGTCACATCAATATCATCCAAATATTTAAATTTAAAAAGCTAAGTGTCAATTGACGCTTAGCTTTTTTTGTTATTATTTCACAAATTTATATTCAACATTATTCCAAAAAACATAAGCTCCTTCTTGTTTTAAACTTTCAGGCTTATCTATAATTCTTGGAAAAATATTGTCTTTTGTAATTTTTCCAAAAGAAGAACTTTTACCAGAAGCAGAACTTCCATTTTCAGGATCTACAACAGCATAAGACTCAAAATGTTTGAACAAATAAAATGAATTTGTTGTTTTATCAATTCGACCCAACAATATTTTTCTTGAACCGTCAGTAACATACAGATTATTTTCTTCTATAGTTGATTTAAATTTAGACGTTTTCAATTCTTCATTGATTATAATCGAATCTTTTTTCAATTCAATAGATTTGACAGAAGGATCTTCGTAAAGCGTCCACGTTTTCTTGAAAAAAGCTTCTGCTTCTGCTGGATAATCTTTTCCGTTTACTCCTTTGTAATAGTATGCATCTAAAATTGAAACATTTTTATCGAATTTGAAAATTTCAGTTTCCGTTGGTTGAGGATTCGTAGGCTGTTCTTTGACTGGAGTTGTCACTTCGTCTTCTTGACAAGAAAAGATTACAAAAGCAGCAAAAAAAGGTAATAACTTTTTCATGTATGATTATTATTTATACTAAACAACCTCAAATCTATTCAAAAAGTATAAAATCTATGTTAAATATTCTTTGTTTCAAGCCAATTCTAACAAAAGTCATTAAATACAAAATCAACAACCTCATTATATTTACAGAAACAAAAACAACATGAAAGCAATTTTATTTGCCTTATTTCTATTATTGAATACTACAATTTTTGCTCAATCTCTTGAAATAAAATCGCCGAATGAACTTCCTAAAAATGATCAACGTACAAAGATATTTTTGGGCGGAACAATTGATATGAGAAATTCTGAAGATTGGCAAGCGAAGGTTTCAAAAGAATTGAAAAATGAAAAAGTCATCTTGCTAAATCCTCGTCGTGATGATTGGAATACCGCTTGGAAGCCTGTGAAAGAAGAACCCGGATTTCGCAAACAAATGTAATGGGAATTGAATGCAAAAAGTGAAAAACCATTGGTGATTTGTCCAGATGGTTTTTAGCGAAAAAGGAATGTTGATATTAAGGCAGAAAAATATGGCATAAAACAATTTGATTCAATAGAAAATGTGTTGGATTATTTAAAAAAATATTATAAAATAAATAATTAAAAAAGAGAGATTTAAGTTGAAACATAAAAGGTTTAACATATAATTTTATTTCTCAAAATCTTATTTTAAAAATTTATGTTTTAGCTTTGAAACCGCTTTAATAGTAAGTTTTAGAGATTATGAAACATAATGATTTGGAAATTAATCGGTTGATTGAACGATTAGAATCTTTAGGAATTTTGGTCGAAAAAATCGAGAGTTCTGGTTTTGGTAGTATGTTAAATTTTGAAATGATTTATCAACTTCCTGAACAAAATATTTCTAACGCTATCAATTTTAGACGTTTTGATATACAAGATGTTTATCTTTATTTCAAAGAAGCAGTTAATCAAAAAGGAGATTTACTTTTTATAGAATAAACGAAAAATGCTCAAGAATTTGAGCATTTTTTTATTTCAATTTTTGTAAGTCATTAACCGTATAAAACTTCATATCATTGTTCTTTACAAACTTGCAAATCTCTTCTAAGGTTTTAAATTCAGTTTCATAATTATTAGTTGCTTTTGCAACTGTTTTATGCGCGTAAAAAACGACTATCTTATTGTTATCCTTTGCATATTGCAACAACGAAATAAAATAAGGCACACTAAAATGCGCGTAACTATTATCGATTCCTAAACCAAAAAATAACGGTTTATTTTGATAATAACAGTTCTGAAAATTAGGCGCTTCGTTTCCATAAGTTGTTCCTCTTAATGTTTTAAAATGATTGAAAAGTAATTGATCCGATTCTACACTTCGATCACCATAAGGATAGGAAAAATCGGTTACATCAAGTCCTTTGTTTTTCATCAAACTTAGCATTGGAGCGATTTCTTTATCAATAAATTCTTTTCCTCCAAATTCTTTTATATACTTTGTTGTATGTACATGATTTAAACCATGCGCAGCAATCTCATTTCCGTTTTGTTGTAGATAAGTTAACTCACGAATTTGACTCTCCGAAAGCTTATCAAAATGCGTTACATAGAACGTTCCTTTCCAATTGTATTGTTTCAATTTTATATTAGCATTGAACCATTCGTCCACATAATCATCATCAAATGTAAGCACCACTCCTGCTCTATTTGTAGATTTTTTTGGTTCTTTTATCGCATCTTCTTCGTGCGTACAGCTATTCAACACAAAAATTGAAATTAAGCAAATAAAATAATAGTTAAGTTTTAGCATTCTTTATCAGTAAGTTTTAGTACTTAAATATACCGAAAAAGTAAATCTTAAAATGAGAAACTTTTAAAATTAAGCAAATCTTAATTTTAGATCATTTTGAAGCTATTTAAAACAAAAAAACCACTCAAAATTGAGTGGTTTTTAGAAGCTTATTTTTATCTATTTTAAAAAATATTATATCCTAAGACAAATGAAATCGTAGAATATTTTGAATTCCAATATACATAATCAAATAGATTACGATCAGTTAAATATCTTAATTCAACATTAAATTTATTATTATAATTATAACCTATCCCAAAGGCAAAATTTCTTCTAGATTTTATATCCATCTCTTTATAAGTCTGACCTCCTCTACTAAAATCTATTGATGAATTTAAATCTAAATTAAACATATACTGTGCATTTG
This sequence comes from Empedobacter sp. UBA5987, assembly GCF_002429865.1. Classification (NCBI taxonomy): domain Bacteria; kingdom Pseudomonadati; phylum Bacteroidota; class Flavobacteriia; order Flavobacteriales; family Weeksellaceae; genus Empedobacter; species Empedobacter sp. UBA5987. Next base: position 15,604 of record NZ_DJBB01000043.1, on the reverse strand, counting down.
CAAAAATTTTTGATTTGTTATCAATAAAAAAATAGTGTCTAAAACCAATTGGAAATTCAATATTTTTATAATTAACAGATGCAACATCATCTAAGTTATTTATCTTATCTTTCTTTTTATCATAAGATTGAAATGTAGGCTCTAAAATAACACTCCATTTCTTCTTATTAAAAGGCAAAATAAATTCTGATTCAATTCCAATCCCAAAAGAAGTTTTATTACCAAAATTAATAGCTTCATTATTACTATTAATATTTAATTTAGAATTATTTAATCTTGGTCTTACCCATAAATTAAAATCAACTTTTTTAGATTCTTTCGTAAAAGTTAAGTCAGAACCTTTACAGATATTAATTTCTGTAAAAAGTTTTATTAATTCACTTTCTCTGTAATTTACTTTTTTAATTCTATCATTAGAAATCGATTCACATTTGAAATTTTGAGCAATTTGTCCTCTAAATGTTCTGTTATAAGCAAATTGATTTGTAGAAACTTCATATTTTTTATACACTAATTGCTCAATATCTCCAGTATTATTTTTGTAAAAAAATCTCTTCAAATTATAATCATTGTAACCATATAATGAAGCATCACCTTCTATCAATACTTTCAAAAATAATTTTTCTTCTTTAAAGTCTGGTTCTTCATTCGAGCTTATTTTATCCAAATCTTCAGAAGATCGATCAATCTTAACATCCGCTCTAACATATTTGGATTGATTATCAATTCCAAATTCTTTTACTTGATTTATTGTTGCAATGTCTACTTTAGAAGTTTCATTATTTTTATACTCTATTGATTTGGGATTATTTAGCCAGTCTACATTTTTGATTAAAACAACTTGTTTTTGATTATTGTTATCAATTAAATAACCTTGTTCAAATCTGATTTGTGCTTGGATAGTAATTGACAATAAGAATACTAAGATTAATTTTAATTCTTTCATAAGTGATTATAGTGTTTAATTTGATACAAACATAAACAAAAAAACCACTCAAAATTGAGTGGTTTAGAAAATACTATATTGTAATTTATATCTGCTGATACATAAAGTTTTCACCAAGATAAACGCGACGAACATCTTCATCATTTGCTAATTCTTCTGGCGAACCTTCTTTCAAGATTTTACCTTCGAACATAATATATGTTTTATCGGTAATTGCAAGGGTTTGCGATACATTGTGATCAGTAATTAAGATTCCGATATTTTTATCTTTTAACGAACGTACAATCTTCTGAATATCCTCAACCGCAATTGGGTCAACTCCAGCAAAAGGCTCATCTAATAAAATGAAATTAGGTTCTGTTGCCAAACAACGCGCAATTTCGCAACGACGACGCTCACCTCCAGAAAGTAAATCTCCACGGTTTTTACGAACATGTTCCAATGAGAACTCTTCAATCAAAGCATCTGTACGCATTTGTTGTTCTTTTTTGGAATGTTTCGTGAATTGTAAAACTGATTTAATATTATCTTCTACAGAAAGTTTACGAAAAACTGAGGCTTCTTGCGCCAAATATCCAATACCTTTTTGCGCGCGTTTGTACATCGCATCACTTGTGATATCTTGTTTATCCAAAAAAACTTTTCCTTGCGTAGCTTTTACTAAACCAACAATCATATAGAAAGAAGTCGTTTTGCCAGCACCATTTGGTCCTAATAATCCAATAATTTCTCCTTGTTCTACTTGAAAAGACACATTTTTTACGACATGTTTTTTACCGTAATCTTTTACTAAATTCTGACCTTTTAATACAATTCCCATATCGCTTCAAAGATAGGATTTTTGTTATTTAATCGAGTTAATAATATCATATTTTGTGATGATATGATATTTTCCGTTTTCTAGTTCTATTAAAACAGCTTGATTATCCTTTGTAATTAACTTCGAAACTTCTTCGATAGATGTTCCTGCTTTTACGACTGGATAAGGTTTTCCCATGATTTCGTGAACAGGTTTTTCAGCAACATTTCTATCTTCTAAAAATGCTTGAAACAAATCTGATTCATCCAAAGAACCAACAATTCCATTCACGTCCATTACTGGAATTTGAGAAATTTTGAAACGACGCATACGATCAATTGCATGAGAAGCCAATTCCTCTGTACGAACCGTAACCAAAGGTTTATCAACATGTTCTTTGATTAAATCTACAGCCGTTTTGATTTCTTCATCCAAATATCCTCTATCACGCATCCAATCATCATTAAAGATTTTCCCTACATAACGAGAACCTGAATCGTGGAATAAAACTACCACAACATCGTCTGGTCCGAATTCGTCTTTCATTTGCAACAATCCTTTGATCGCAGATCCCGAAGACATCCCAACAAACAAACCTTCTTCTAAAGCTAAACGACGCGTATAAACCGCTGCATCTTTATCAGTCACTTTTGTAAATCCATCAATAATATCAAAATCTACGTTTTCAGGTAAAATATCTTCACCAATTCCTTCTGTTACATAAGAATACACTTCATTTTCGTCGAAAATTCCAGTTTCTTTATATTTTTTGAAAACTGATCCATACGTATCAACTCCCCAAATTTTAATGTTAGGATTTTTTTCTTTTAAGTATTTTCCAACACCTGAAATTGTTCCTCCAGTTCCAACTCCAACAATAAAATGCGTTACTTTTCCTTCTGTTTGTTCCCAAATTTCCGGTCCAGTTTGCTCATAATTCGCTTGTGCATTCGATGGATTATCGTACTGATTGACATACCAACCATTCGGCGTTTCTTGTGCCAAACGTTTCGAAACTGAATAATAAGAACGTGGATCATCTGGCTCAACATCTGTAGGACAAACGACAACTTTTGCTCCAACAGCGCGCAAAATATCCATTTTCTCTTTCGATTGTTTGTCTGTAATCACACAAATTAATTTGTAACCTTTGATCACAGCAGCCAAAGCTAACCCCATTCCTGTGTTACCAGAAGTACCTTCGATAATTGTACCTCCAGGAACTAAACGACCATCTTTTTCGGCATCTTCGACCATTTTCAATGCCATACGATCTTTACAAGAATGACCAGGGTTAAAATATTCAACTTTTGCTAAAACTGTACATGGTAAATCCTTTGTAATCTTATTAATTTTAACCAAAGGTGTATTCCCAATCGTTTCTAATATATTGTTTGCGTATTTCATTTTTTTCTAACTTTTAAATTAAAACATTAAATTTTATCTAAAATTAATCGCTTTTGCAGGTGTAATTTTAGATATCATATACGATGGCAAAAGTAATACAATTGCACAAACTAATAACGCTCCTGCATTCAATAAAACAATTGTGCCAAAATCTAAATAAACTGGAGCTGTTGATAAATAATAGTTTTCTGCCGGAAGTTTGATAATTCCGAAATATTTCTGAATGAATAATAATCCAAGTCCAATTGCATTTCCAGCAATTAATCCTGGCAACATAATAAATAATGCGTAATTGATGAATAATTTTCGAATTCGCCAATTTGTTGCACCAAATGCTTTTAAAATTCCGATTGAATGTGTTCGTTCTAAAATTAAAATCAATAAAACCATCACCATATTAATCACCACGACAAAAAGCATGATAAAAAGAATAATGACAATATTTTTATCGAAAATAGAAATCCAATCGTTAATCTGAGCAAAAGAAGCCGTAGCCGATTCTGCATACAAATTGTATGGAATATTTTCTTGCACACGCTTTGCAATTGGGTCAATATTTTCGACATCGTTTACAAATAATTCAAATCCACCAACAGTTGTCGAATCCCAACGATTAAGACGTTGTACATGCTTGATGTCACCAAACATAATTTGATCGTCAAAATTTTTGATGTCTGTTTTGAATAATCCAGAAATGGTAAATCGACGATAAATTGGCTTCGTATCCTCTTGAATAAAATACATCACAAACGAACTATCCACATCCAATTTCATTTCGTCCGCAATCTTTTTCGATAATAAAACCTCATCCATTATCGAATCTTTATTGATTCGTGGAAAATGTCCTTTTACCATAAATTTCTCGAAACGAACCGAATCATAATCTGTTCCAACTCCTTTGAACACAACACCACTAAAGTTTTCATCCGTTCGGATTACACCACTTTTATTAGCAATTGCTTGTACATGTTCTATTTCTGGAATTGATTTAAACTTTGGATAAAAAGCTTGATGAAGTGATAATGAATCAGAATTTAATGACGTATTACTATTGTAGTTTCTAATCGTAATATGACCATTAAAATCGGCCAATTTTTCTTTTATTGCCATTCTTGCTCCAACACCAGTCGAAATCGTCACCAAAGAAACAATCAACCCTAATGCTACCGCAATTTGACCTACTCGAATAATAATACTCGATAAGTTATTTTTAGTATTTTTACCAAGCGCAATTTTTTTTGAAAACCACCAAGAAAAACTCAAATTATATATTTTTTATAAGATTAAAACTAACTTTAGGCTTTAAATTCGTCTAAATTCAAATGATTCAAAACGAAATGAAAAACTTTGTCAAATATACATCAATTGGTTTACTTAGTTCAGTTATTTTTTTCGGCTTTTCTACTCCAATTTTAGCTCAAAATAATACATCAAAAACGATAGATAATCATTCAACTATTCTTGTTGGAGCAGAAAATACAACGCAATATCTTTCGAAACTAAAAGGTAAAAAAGTTGGTTTAATTTCAAATCAAACAGGAATTGCTACAATTAATGGAACAACGATGCATACAGTTGATTTGTTGTTAAAAAACAACATAAATGTTATAAAATTATATTCTCCTGAACATGGTTTTCGTGGTGATGCTGATGCTGGAGCGAAAGTAAAATCTGGTGTTGATGCTAAAACTAACTTGCCAATTATTTCGCTTTATGGTGATAATAAAAAACCAAAAGCAAATCAGATTGCTGATGTAGATGTTTTGGTTTTTGATATGCAAGATGTTGGTGCGCGTTTTTACACTTACATTTCTACTTTGCATTATGTTTTGGAGGCTGCGGCTGAAAATGGCAAGAAAGTAATTGTGTTAGACAGACCAAATCCGAACGGACATTATGTGGACGGACCTGTGATGAAAAACGAGTATAAATCCTTTGTTGGAATGCACAATGTTCCGATTGTTTATGGAATGACGATTGGCGAATATGCGCAAATGATCAACGGTGAAGGTTGGTTAGCAAATGGTATAAAAGCAGATTTAGAAATTATTCCACTTATCAATTATACCCATCAATCCAAGTATAATTTACCAGTAAAACCATCACCAAATTTACCAAATGCTCATGCGATCAATTTGTATCCAAGTACATGTTTGTTTGAAGGAACAAACGTCAACGAAGGTCGTGGAACAGATATTCAGTTTCAAGTTTATGGTTCACCATTCCTAAAAAATATGCCTTATCAATATACGCCAACTTCAAAACCTGGTGCAACAAGTCCAAAATTCAAAGATGAAGTTTGTTACGGTGAAGATTTATCGAATGTTCCGTATCAATCTGCCATCAATTTAAAATGGCTTATTAATGCGTATAAAAACAATACGAAACAACCTTTTTGGACGATGAATGGTAAAAAGTTGTGGATTGATCAACTTTCTGGAACTGATGAATTGCGCAAACAAATAGAAGCAGGTTTATCAGAAGAAGAAATAAAAGCAACTTGGCAAAAAGATTTGGAAGCTTTCAAGAAAATAAGAACAAAATATTTGATTTATAAAGAGTAATCTAATTATAAATGATTAGTTATGAATTATGAATATCAAAATAATAAAACGGAAGCCTAATTTGACTTCCGTTTTTATGTTTTAGAATGATTATTTTTCTCCGACAACCGCAGAAATAGATTCACCCAATTCTTTCACTTTTTCATATAATTTTGTAGAACCTTTATCAAATTCTATCGAAATTTTTCCTTCACGTGCCTTTATTTCTAAAGATTCTCCTTCTCGCCAAACATAGTTTTTTCCTTCAGTCGTTGGCTTTCCAAAAGCTTTCTCTATTTCATTTATTGCAGCTTTAGATTTTGGTTTATCAAAAATCGCCGAATACGAATAAACTTCGTTACTATCGCTCACACTAACCGAAACATTAGAATGAGTTGTTGATCCTGAAGATTTGGCAACTGCGTGTGATTTTGCTGTTTGTCCGTTACAAGCTAAAGCTGATAAAGTTATTGCTATAAATAATGTCTTTTTCATATTTTTATTTTTTATAAAATTCTGAAAAAGATTGGTTTGCATTGGTTAATGAACGGTTAACGAAGCGTTAACACAAAAAAAGCCACAAAATAATTGTAGCTTATTTTTTAAGTATTTGTATTATTTATATTTTTTGTTGCAAGAATTTTATCTACAAGATTTATAATTTTATCTACAACCTATTGATTATCGGTACTTTTTGAATCTCAATTTTAAGCGAATTATCATTCAAAATAATTTCAAAACTTCCTCTTCCAGTCCATATATAAACAGAATCTTCTAAAGTTCCTTCACCAAATTGTGTTTCAATCAACTCTTTTACCATATCATTTTGTTGCGGTCGAAAAACTACTTTATATGTGTACGACAACGGATTGTCGTTCAAGGCATAATTCTTGGTTGTAATCAATATATTTTTTGGTCCTGGATTAATGATAATTTCAGTTAATTCTTTCTCTAAATTCAGAAATTGATGATAAAATGAATCATCAGAATTATTTTTCATTAGAAAAATTCTACTTGATCTTTCTTCAACGTGATATCATAATCAGCCGCTTTCCTATCAAAAATATCTGTTTTTAACGTTGGTTCTCCAAAATATTTTTCGAAACTTTTCTTGATATTTGCTCTCTTATTCTGCGTAAAAACTCCACGATACGAAAATGTATTTGCTTTATCATTTACAACATAAAATTTCTCTGTAATCAAGCGATGTTTAAAAACGGGTTGACTGACAATTGTCGATAAATCCTTTCCTAATGCTTACACTTTTTCATACAAAGCCTGATTATCATTGCTTTTCCCGAAATTTATATTCACATCATTTTCTCGCACAACAATTTCATAACTTCCGTTATAATTCCAAACCAAATCGTTTTTGTTGATTTTTGGTGCTTTAAATTCAGACGAAATTCGATTGATAATTGCTTCTTTGGAACCCGAATCGAAAACCGCTTTGTACGTATAAGAAACTTGCGAATCGTTCTCTATAAATGATTTATTGTAATTTGTTTGAGCTGCGGCAAAAAGAAAAATGATAAAGAAATTAAAAATAAATATTTTTTCATTTAAGGTTTATTATTAAATGAAAATATCAAAAATTTTCAGCAGAAAAACATCTTATAATTCGTTTAATATTTCAATCGTTAAGAATTCTCCCGTCATCGAATCAAAAGAGAATAAACAATTTAAACGACAATAATCATTTGCTAAACGATTTGGATCATTATTAATAATTCTTTTATAATCATTACTTTTACGAACTTGAGTTTCATCAATATTTCGGTTCAAATCAAAAATATTTAGACCTTTGTACACCTTACAAATTGGATTTGGAGAAAGATAAAATTTAATCGAAACAATCATTTCATCAACAATTTTCATCGAAATACCTTTTTCTTTGTACAATACAATTTTTCCTTGAGAAATATTTTGCTCTGAAATGTCAGATTCAAATTCAGTTTGAAATGATTGAAATAATTCGTCATTTACCGATTTTCCTATCAAAGAAAAATACTGATTTGGATTGGCTTGAAATAAGTTTGTCATATTCTATAGAATTGATTTCATAAAAAAACCTTTCAAAAAATAGAAAGGTTTTGATTAATTATTGAGTTAAAAATCTTAGTTTTCTTTCAAATAAACTCCATCAGCTTCAAAATTATATTGCAACTGAGGTTTTGTAATTTTCGCAATTTCTTCTTTCGATTTTCCTGCGTCTTCTGCATAATGGCGCAATTTCTCAACAGAAATTTCACTTACAAAAGCTTTTCCGTGCACGACAACATTTGCTTTTTCACCATCTAAAGGCATAAAAAATCCATAATCTTTGAAACGCACAAACGACTGTTCTTCGCCTTTTCCAAGATCAACTTTCATCCAACAACCTTTCTTTTTGCAAACAGATTCTATCGTCGAAACAAACTGAACATTTTCCAAAGAATCACCACTTTTCATTTTATCGTATAACTTTCCAAGTTCATTTTTCGTCAATGTATTTTTGATATCAAACGATTCTCCATACACTTGATACGCGTATAAATCGTCTATTTTTGCGGTTCCGTTATCTAAAATTTTTGATTGAGATTTAGAAGCTTTTTCAGTTTTAACCTTGGTTTCTTTTTTCGTTTGAGCATTAGTTGTCAAAGCAAAAGATGTTAAGGCACAAAAAGTTAATATATATTTTTTCATATTAATTTTATTTAGTTCAAATTTAAATAATTATCCATCAATAATTTAATATTTGGATAAGAATTTTCTAATAACTCAGGAATTTCATTCTCTTTTTTCCATTCAACCGATTCAATTCCTTCCTCAGTTTGTGGCAAAGGCAATTCAACACCGTCATAAAAAACTTCGAACCAAAATGTTTCTTTGATAATATATTCTCTCAAAAAATAAATGTGAAAAGTAGGCATCAAAAATCGTTTCAACTCTAAATTTGTCAAACTACATTCTTCTTCAATTTCGCGAATTGCAGATTCTTCTCTCGATTCCCCTTTCTCCATTTTACCTTTTGGCAAATCCCATTTCCCAAGTCTGAAAATGAACAAATAATCGTCTTGCGGATTACGAACAATTCCACCCGCTGCTTGTATATGCTTGTAATATTTTAAGAATTTCGTCCAAACATCATCAATATCTTCACTAAAAATATTGACTAAAGTTGCCGTTTTTGATGATAATAAATGAAAAGATTCATCAAATTGAGCTTCATTTTGAAACAAAATATTTTTTGCTTCTGGATTAGGTTGGTTGCTGAAAGTTAACAAACTTTCATTAAAAAAAACTTTGTACATTTGAACGATTTGTTACAAATTTATAAAAAACTCACAAGGATATGAAGGTAAATACAAATAAAGTCCGTTTTGCAAAAAATCAACAAGAAGCATACACTTTTTTGTTGGATATGAAGAATTATGAGCAATTGATGCCAGAGGACACAAAATCGTTTGAAATTCACGAATCTGGAAAAGGTTTTACAGTTGGTGTTGGCGCTTTACCAAAGGTTGGAATGCGTTTGAAAGAGACAGTTGAGCCATCGAAAATTGTTTTCGAATCTCCTGCACCTGCTTTTGAATATACTTTGACAATTTCTATTGATGCAGTTGATGAAAATTCGTCTGATGTTACATTAGATTTTGATGGAAATTTCAATATGATGATCGAAATGATGGCAAAAAAACCATTGACATCTTTCATTGAAACTATTGCAGAAAATTTAGGAAAAATAGGGTAAAACCATTTTTTCGGTAAATAAAATTTCTAAAACTGTTAAATAAACTTTATATTTTAAAGTTATTTAGCAGTTTTTTTATCTAAATTATTTTTTATGAAACACTTTTACTCAAAAATAATTCTCCTACTCTTTTTTACTTTTACACTAAATAGTTTTTTATTTGGTCAATATATTCAGGTAGATACATCTTTACCGAAAGAAGAATTAATTGATAAATTTATTGGAACAAACACAGGTTGTATTACTATTTCCAATATTAATATTTCTGGCTACAATAGAGCTTATGATGAAATAAGCTATGGTTATTTTACAAAAGGAACTAGTAGTTTTGATCTTTCTGAAGGAATTATTTTATCTACAGGGAAAGCAAAAGATGCTGAAGGTCCAAATTCATCTTTGCAAGATTTTTGGGGAAGTAATTGGGGAGGAGATCAAGATTTGATTGATATTTTGATAAAATCTAATTTACCTCATGATTATATTTTAAATGCAACTTATCTTGAATTTGATTTTATATCAAATCTAACAACAGATCAGATTAGTTTCGAATATATGTTTCTTTCAGAAGAATATCAATCAAGTAATTGCCAATACTCTGATGCTTTTGCCTTCTTAATCAAAAAAGCAGATAATTCTGAACCTTATCAAAACATTGCATTAATTCCAAATACAACTATTCCTGTTACTTCATTAACTATAAATGGAGCAAGAGATTGCCCTCGAAATATATCATATTTTGGAGGTTTTAATTCTGCAAATAGTCCAACGAATTTCAATGGACAAACAAAAGTTTTGAAAGCAAATGCGCAAATAGAAGCTGGTACAAAATATCATATCAAATTGGTAATTGCTGATCATGGAGATTCAAATGGTCGTTATGATTCTGCTGTTTTCTTGAAAGCTGGAAGTTTTGTAGGATCAAAAAGCTTAGGTTCTGATGTTGTATTATGTCCTGGAACATCTGAAACAATAGATGCGACAACTGCAAATGCTACAACCTATAAATGGTACAAAGATGGTGTGGAAATTAGTGGTGAAACAAATGCAACATTAGTGGTAGATGAAACAGGTTATTACGAAGTAGAAATCACATTGAATACTGGTTGTTCTTTGAAAGGTCATATTAATATTTCTGTACTAGAAAAGCCTCAAGTTTAACCCAACATTCCTCTTATTTGTGATAATGATTTAGATGGAAAAACACAAGTAAATTTAGACGAATATACTGATCGAATTGTAGAAGATTATAATTCTGCTCATCAAGTGAAATATTTTGAAACCGAACAAGATGCTAAAGATAATATTTCTGCGGGAATAACGAATTTTGAATTAAATGATATTCAAACATCTAAAGAAGTTTGGATTCGTGTTCAAATCGGGACTTGTGAGTCAGTTATAGAAAAAATTACTTTTACATTAAATCATTTGAGTGTTGCAAACATAATTCCTCCAATAGAAATTTGTGACGAGGATTTAAGTAACGATGAAGAAATTGTTTTATCTGATTATATTGATGATTTGGTTACGAATATATACGGATCTCCAACTTATTATTTAAGCGAAGCTGATGCTAAAAATAGACGAAATGCTATCAGCGCAACACGAATTATCAATTCTGATCAAACATTTTGGGTAAGATTTAAACAAAATGGTTTATGCGAAAATGTTGCTCCAATTCATTTTATTTTCAAACAATCAGGAAAATCATCAACTCTAAAAGATGTTACAATTTGCAAAGGAACAACAACGACTTTGGATGCAGGTCCAGGATTTAAAACTTACGAATGGTTGCATAATGGTGACAAAAATCAATCAATTACAAATGTTCCTGTTGGAACTTATTATGTGAAGTTAGGATTGAATGGTTGTTTTTATACACAAGAAGTAAAAGTTATTGAAGCCGAAGATCCAACTATTCAATCTATCGAAATTCAAGGTTCTACGGTGACCATAAAAGTCACTGGATCTACGCCTCCATATCTGTATTCATTGGATAATGGCACTTTTCAATCTTCAAATATTTTCACAAATGTAACTTTAGGAACTCATACAATTTCTGTGAAATCGGCAGATAATTGTTTGCCTATTTCGAAAGAATTTTCGCTGATTAAACTAATCAATTTTATTTCTCCAAATGGTGATGGTAAAAATGATGTGTTGGATTATTCGCAATTAAAAAGTAAAATCAATCCGAAATTTGTCATTTATAATCGAAAAGGAAAATTATTATTTACAGGTTCGGAAGCAAACAATTATACATGGGATGGAAAATTGAATGGAAAAGCGCTACCTTCCGATAGTTATTGGTATATTATCGAATGGACTGAACCAAATTCAACTCAAACTCAAAAATTTGAAGATTGGATTTTATTAAAAAGTACTTATTAATGAATAATTGGATAAATTTTCCTAAAAAGGATTTGATGCTCGAAATTTATTTTTCTGAACAAAATATGGAGGACAAAACTTTATTATTTTGGAATCAAATTAAAATTTCTCCTGAAATATGGAAATGTGATGATGTTATTGAGGATAATTTTTGGGTAGTTGCTGTATACGAAAATTATTTGATTTGGTACAATGATATTGAAGAAGGTTTTAATGTTTCGAGATTCAAAATTAAAGGTGAAATAGTAGAATATAACGCTTCTAAAGATGAATTAAATTTCGCAATTAAAGCACTTAAAAATAAAATCGAATCTATTTAAAACAAAAAACCAGAAGATTAACTTCTGGTTTTTTTGTGATATATAATTTCAAATGATTAGCTCATTGATTTTTCGAAACGCTTACGATCTACTTCTTTTAAGTGAATTTTACGTAAACGGATGAAATTTGGAGTTACCTCGATACATTCATCAGCTTGGATATATTCCATACATTCTTCCAAAGTCATTTCTGTTTTTGGAGCGATAGAAGATGAATCATCTTTACCAGCTGCACGGATATTGTTCAATTTTTTAGCTTCAACAACATTTACTACTAAATCATTGTTACGAGAATGCTCTCCGATAATCATTCCTTCGTAAACTTCTTCACCTGGCTCGATAAAGAATTTTCCACGATCTTGTAATTTATCAATAGAATAAGGAGTTGATGTACCTTGATCTTTTGAAATAATTACACCTGCAGAACGACCAGCGATTGCTCCTTTGAATGGTTTATATTCTAAGAAAGTGTGTGCCATTACAGCTTCACCAGCAGTAGAAGTTAACATTTGAGAACGTAATCCGATTAATCCACGAGATGGAATTTCGAATTCTAAGTGTTGCATTCCTTCTTTCGCCTCCATAACTAATAAATCACCCTTACGTTGAGTTACTAAGTCGATTGCTTTAGAAGAATAATCATCTGGAACATCAATTACTAATGTTTCATATGGTTCACATTTTACACCATCAATATCTTTTAAGATTACTTGTGGCTGCCCAACTGTTAACTCATAACCTTCGCGACGCATCGTTTCGATTAATACAGATAAGTGCATGATACCACGTCCGTAAACTAATTGTGTATTAGAATCTTCTGTTGGCTCTACACGTAAAGCTAAGTTACGCTCTAACTCATCTTCTAAACGCTCTACTAAGTGACGAGAAGTAACAAATTTACCATCTTTACCAAAGAATGGAGAGTTGTTAATTCCGAAAGACATATTCATTGTAGGCTCGTCGATATGCATAACTGGTAATGCTTCTGGATTTTCTGGATCTGCAATTGTATCTCCAATTTGGAAACCATCGATACCAACAACAGCACAAATATCACCCGCTTTTACCTCAGTAGCTTTTACTTTACCTAAACCAGCAAATGTATATAATTCTTTGATTTTATGTTTTTTGAACGTTCCATCAGGTTTTGTTAAAGCAACCCAATCCCCTTCTTTAATAACACCACGGCTTACTTTACCAACTGCAATACGTCCTAAGAATTTAGAATAATCTAAAGATGTAATTTGCATTTGTAAAGAACCTTCGTAAGCTTCTGGAGCAGGAACATGTTCAAGAATACCATCCATTAATGGAGAAATATCGTCTACACGTACATTTTCTGTATTGAACCATCCTTGTTTAGATGAACCATAGAATGCTGGAAACTCCAATTGCTCTTCTGTTGCATCTAAGTTGAAGAATAATTCGAAAACTTTGTCATATACCTCATCAGGACGACAGTTTTCTTTGTCAACTTTGTTAATTACAACTAATGGTTTTAATCCTAATTCTAATGCTTTACTCAAAACAAAACGCGTTTGTGGCATTGGTCCTTCGAAAGCATCTACTAATAAGATAACCCCATCAGCCATTTTCAACACACGCTCAACTTCTCCACCGAAATCCGCGTGACCAGGAGTGTCAATCACATTGATTTTTACACCTTTATAATCTACCGAAGCATTTTTAGAAAAGATCGTAATCCCTCTCTCACGCTCGATATCATTGTTATCCATGATTAATTCACCAGACTCTTGGTTTTCTCTAAAAACGTTTCCGCTGTGAAGAATTTTGTCAACCAATGTAGTTTTACCGTGGTCAACGTGTGCGATAATCGCAATATTTCTAATGTTTTGCATCCTTGAAATTTATGGGTGCGAATTTACGATAAATTATTTTTAATTACTATAGATTTTATTTAATTTAATGAAATCGCAACAAACGTATGTTATTTATCGTTTTTTATTACCAAATGGGTTGTATGATATACCAAAGTTGAAATAGAAAGATGATTTTGGTTTATACTCGTATATATAGTCATTAAAAGATTCATTTTTTTCAAAGATTCTTCCAGTAGGAATGCTACGTAGTCCTGTTTTTACAGTACCAATAAAATCACCAATTCTATGTTCATACATTACACCACTATTAATTTCTGTTTGTCTAAATTCAAATGTTTTATTCGATTGGTTAAAATAGAATGATGTAACATCCATTTCACTACCAAGAGAAAATCGACCATTATTAAATACATTTTTTTTCATCATTACTCTTTTTGGAAGTATGATATCGGCTATCCAACCATTTTTAAATTTATGCTCATAAGAAATAATGGGGAATGTAGGTACTTGCGAACTAGGGTCTATAATTACAGCTAAACCTAAAAGTAATTTGGTTCTTTCGTTTGCTGTAATCATTATACTACCTGTTAGTAAACCACGGAATCTTTCAAAACTATTTTCGTTACCATCAACTGATAGAGTAGCTGAATAAATTGCTGTTTTTTTCCATAGTTTAGAAATATGACTTGCAGTTACAGCTTCCGAATGATAATGAAAGTTTTGTTTCGTTTCATTCATAGTAGAACTAAGGTTATCTATATTTGCTGTCGTGTACTTATAATTAAGTGCTGTAGATATCGTCCATTTTTCTTTTTTGAAAAAATATAAATTCGCATTTGCCTTTATTTGTTGAAAGTTTTTCACTTTACTTTCGGGTAAATTAAAGTTGCTATCTTCTAACTTTTGAGAAAATTTATAAGGTGTAAGATTTGTATATTCTACATTAAGAACACGGGTAGAGGGGAATTTATCTGCAACAAAAACGACAGCTCTTTTTTGAATACTATCTTTTTTTTGAGCGAATGACAAAGTTGAAAGTAAAAGCAATAAGCTTGTAATTGCTTTTTGTTGTATTGAATGCATTAATTTTTATTTGATTTCGTGAATACTCGATTGGAAAAAATTGAAGACAAATACCTTATCATAAATCTTACTGATATTGTGTTCTTCTATTGTTTTTAAAATTGATTTTAAGGTTGTGTCTAATTTGTCATTTACAAGAACAAACCAAGATTCTTTGTTTCTATTTATAGAAATTGTTTCGTTATTTTTAAGATTAGAAATATCCATTAACTTTACTTCTTTAATATGTTCATTCTTCTCAATAATACAAAAATCATGATGTATACAATCTACAATTTCTAATGTCGGATCGTAGCATTGTATAAAACGATTTAAATCTGTTATTTGAATAATTTTATCTTCTTTTTCTGTTGCAGAAAAATTTAGAAGATTTAACTTATTTACCCAAAAATTAAAATTTTTCACACTCATAGTATTTCATGTTTTGTAAATTGAATAGCTAAGAAAAGTATAAAAAAATAGTTTTGATCGTTTTTTATACCAACACTAGATTTTTTTATACCAACCAGAAAAAAAAAGAAGTGTACTCTTCCCTTTGTTAGGT
>NZ_DJBB01000022.1:0-64984 GCF_002429865.1 Empedobacter sp. UBA5987 | reverse complement strand
ATTGCGGTTGCAAATATACAACCCATTTTTCCGAACTTCCAAACATACTTTACATTTATTTTACATTCTTCTCTTAAGTTACTGGTACAATGGAAAATATTTTTTGATTTTTTTAGATATGAGATGTGAGATATTAGATTTTAGATTCTAAAACTTCGTTTTTACCGCAGAAAATGATTTGACGTTTTACTTTTCTTCCAAAAAAGAAAAGCAAAAGATATACTTTTAAAGGAACAACTTCGGATGAATTGTCGCGAAGCGAGAATAATTTATTCAGTATAGTTAATAATATAATGAATACGATGCTGATGACATCATAATTTAAAGAAGCTTTTTGATAAAATCGGAGTGACAGAATCAAAAAAAGGAGAACGCTTTATTCTCCTTTTGTATCTTATTAATGTGGACCGTTACCGTTTTTATCTTTTTCCAAATCGGTATTCCAAATTTTGATTTTATCTGTTTTTTTCAAGCCAGATTTTACTTGAACATTCACTCCGTCTGTAATTCCAAGAGTGATGTATTTCTTTTCGTATTTTGCATCTTGTCCTTTACCAGAAGTAAGAATCTCAACATATGGTTTTTGGTTTTCGTCGTAACGAACATGCGCTGATTTTACCAACAATACATTTTTTGCTTCCTGCGTTACAACCTCAGCATTTGCAGAATATCCCGCACGAATAAAGTTATCTGAATCTAATTGAACTGGTGCTTTAATCTCGAACTGAACTACTCCATTCGTTGCAACTCCTTGAGGCGAAATAAAATCAAGAATCGCTGTAAAAGTTTTGTTCGGAATTGCACCAATCGATACATTAATTTTCATTCCTTCTTTTAATTTACCAACCTCAGCTTCGTCAACTTTTCCTTGGAAAATCATTTTCTTAACATCAGCCATCGTAGCAATAGTAGTACCTGTAGAGAAATTATTAATCTCTTGCACCATATTCCCAACCTCAACAGGAATATCTAAAATCATTCCCGAAGTAGTTGCTGTAATACGTGTTGTTGCATAAGCTTCCAAACCGGGAGCAATACCTGTTTGCGCAACTTTGTAATCGTTTTCGGCAGCTTTTAATTGTTGTTGAGCTGACTTATATGTCGCATTTGCATTGTCATAATCTGCACGAGGCAAAACACCTTGATTGTATAAAGTAGATGTTCGATTAAAATTACGACGTTCTTGATCGACCGTAATTTGTGCCGCTTGAATAGACTGACGAGCTGCATTTAACGATTGAACATTAGGAACAACTTTCAGTTCGCAAATCAACTGACCGCGCTCTACATATTGTCCTTCTGCAACATTAATCGATTTTATAACACCTGAAATATTTGGCTTAATTTCAATTGTTTCCAACGGTTTTACTTCACCAGTTGCAACAGCTTTCACCTCGATATTTCCCATAAAAGGTGTTGTCGTTTCATAAACTTCATTGTCTTGGCTATTCTTTTTACCGAAATACGCAATCACACCGATTACAGCACCGATAAAAACGACAATCATCAAAATCTTTAGAAATTTTTTCATTCTTTTATATCTGTTAAGTTTTAGTTATTCATCTCTCAATGCATCAATAGGTTTGATTTGAATTGCTCGTTGAGCAGGAATCAATCCCGCTAAAGTTGCCATAACCACCATCACCGCTAAAGCTGTAAAAAGTGTAAACAAATCGATTGATGCATTATATAAAGGTATGTTTTTATTTGATGGAATGATGACTTCGTTGAGAACCATTAGCAAGAGTGCTGCAAAAATAATTCCGCCTAAACCTGCAATTAATGTTAAAACTACTGATTCTAACAAAATCTGCCCGCGAATTTGAGCAGGAATCGCACCTAATGCTCTTCGAATTCCAAATTCTTTTGTACGTTCTGAAACCGTAATCAATAAAATACTTGCAATCGCAATAACTCCAGAAAATAATGTCATTCCTCCTACAACAATTGCTAGGAATTGCATTCCTTTTACGAATTTCATAATCTTCCCAAGCATTTCACCTAAATTAAAACCTCCAATTCCTTGGTCGTCATCAGGCGAAATATTTTTAATCTGTTTCAGATATGTTTTTAATTCTTTTTCGAATGCAACAATATCATAATTATTAGGCAAACTCAAACTTAAATATTGAATCGTTTCCCCTTGATTGTATATTTTTTGAAATGTTGTAAACGGAATAAACACTTGATCTTTGCTCTCTACAGGTGAAGAAGGTGTGTCGTAAACGCCGACAATTGTATAATAACTATCGCTAATTCTGATTTCTTTTCCCAAAGGTTTTGGTTTATCACCAAAAAATTGTTCCGCTACTTCAATTCCAATTACACAAACTTTCGATTCAGTTTTGATATCATCTTCATTGATAAAACGACCTTGAATAATATCTTTCCCAAACATTCGGTTTTGATCTGGATAATCTCCATTAACCGTGTAAAAATTATATTTTGTTCCGTAAGTTAATATAGAATTTGGTTTAGAGTTTCGAGGTGCTAACAACGAAATTTGAGGAAAACGAGCCTGAATTTGACGAACATCACTCATTTTCAATTCAATTGTGCGACCTTTCTGAAATCCTTGATACGGCATCGATGTTGTTCCTCCCCAAACAAATAATGAATTGGTTGCGGCATCTGCTAAATTTCGGTCAAAACCATTTTGCAAACCACGTGTTACGCCTAACAATAAGACAAATAAAAACATTCCCCATGCGACACCAATCATCGTCAAAATAGTGCGCAATTTATTTTTACGAATCGCCGCATAGACTTCGCTCCAAGCATCTGGATCAAAAACAAATTTTATAAAGTTCATTATTCGTCTCTTAAAGCATCAATAGGTTTAATACGTGCTGCATTCAAAGCTGGAATTAATCCAGAAACTGTTCCTGCAACAAATAAAATAATACAAGCCATGACCAACGAATTGGTTTCTACGCCTGGATTATAAATAAAATATTCTTCTAAACTATCACCAATATTTTCTACAACAAGTGCCGCTAAAGCAATTCCTATTGCTCCGAAAATAATTGTAATCATAATTGCTTCTTGTAAAATCAATCCCAAAACATTGGCTGGTGTTGCGCCCAAAGCTTTTCGAATACCAATTTCTTTGGTACGCTCTTTTACACTAAACACCATAATATTTCCGATACTTACGATTCCTGCAATCAAACTTCCTCCACCAATTACAAATACAATAATTGTCAAAATCAAGAAAAATTGATTGGTATCTTCCATTGCATCGGCTGCATTTCGCACCCAAATTCCACCATAATCAGAAGGCGCAACATTGTGTCGGCCTTTTATATTATATTCGATTGCATTTGCTAGTTTAGATATATCAGCCAAAGCCATTCCATCTTTTGGCGTTACAATAATTGATGAAACTTTATCCGTCGCATAAATCGTTCTAAATGTTGTAAAAGGCGCATACAAAGCACGCTCAGCATTATCGCCACCATCTTTACTTTCGAAAACACCAACCACTTGATACATACTTGAACCTAATTGCAAATACTTACCAATAGCAATTTGATTTGGAAAAAAATCTTGCGCAACCAATCGTCCAATAACAATTGATTTGGATTGATTTTCCATATCTTTTTTATTGATAAATCGACCAAGCGTTACATTTTCATTAATCATTGATTCATATTCTGGATAAACTCCAGTAATCGAATAACTTCCTGAATTAGCTTCATTTCGAATTGTATCACTTTTTGAAATTGTACTTACAATCGATTTTATTTCATCTGGAAAAGAATGTTTAATAAAATCAAAATCTTTTACGTCCAATTCTATGGTACGTCCTTGTTTGAAACCATTGTAAGGCTCAGTTGTCGTTCCGCCGTTAACAGTAATATTTAATGAATTTGCTTTAAAGAATTCTTGTTGAAACCCGTTCTGCAAACCATTTCCCAATCCATACAATGTAATAAACACAAAAAGCGCCAAAGCGATTGTCAAACCCGACAATGCTGTACGCAATTTATTACTTGCAATGGACGACCATATTTCGCTCCAACGGTCTGTATCAAACATATTTTATATTTAAGATTCTTTGATTTATGATTTACGAAGTTTGAGATTCGAAAATCATTAAACTCTTACTTGTTCTACTTTTTCGTCACTTACAATTACACCATCTTTAAGACGAACAATACGTTTACACATATTTGCAATATCATCTTCATGCGTCACCATTACAATTGTTTTACCTTCGTCATTAATTTCTTGAATCAGGTGCATTACTTCTTGCGAAGTCTTTGTATCCAGCGCTCCTGTAGGCTCATCCGCCAATAACAATTTTGGTTTTGCAGCCAATGCACGCGCAATTGCAACACGTTGTTTTTGTCCACCCGAAAGTTCATTTGGCATATGAGTAGCCCAAGGCTCCAACCCCACTCTTTCCAGATAACTAAGCGCTATTTTATTTCGATCCGATCGTTTTACTTTTTGATAATACAACGGTAACGCTACATTTTCTAATACATTTTTGAAACTAATTAAATTATAAGATTGAAAAATAAATCCTAAAAATTTGTTTCGATAATTAGCCGCTTTAGTTTCGTTTAACTTCTCAATTCTAACACCGTCCAATTCATAAATACCTGTATCATGCTCGTCCAACATTCCAATGATATTCAATAAAGTTGATTTCCCCGAACCCGAAGATCCCATAATCGCAACAAATTCGCCTTCCGTAATCTCAAGGTTAATTCCTTTGAGTACGTGAAGTTTGTTTTTTCCCATTATGTAGGATTTATTTAAATCTCGAATAGATATCATAGATTGTTGTAAATTTCAATAAAGATAACAGATAAGTCGAAATTATAAGAAAAATGTTACAAGCAAGTTTAAGATTTATCTTATAAATAGCGCTAAAATATTTTTCAAAATTAATTTTCAATAATTTTTGAAAGTATAGAAATTTATATATATTTGTGTAAATAATAATTGCAATGAAATTAGAAGAATCAAAAGAAAAATTTGTTCAAACTTGGGGAACTTTCGCTGTTAACTGGGGAATAAATCGTACTATGGCACAAGTTCATGCATTATTATTAACTTATAGTGAACCGATTTCAACTGATCAAATTATGGAAGAATTACAGATTTCGAGAGGAAATGCAAATATGAACTTGAGAGCGTTGATGGATTGGGGAATTATACGAAAAGAGCTAATAAAAGGAGAACGTAAAGAATATTTTGTTGCCGATAAAGATGTTTGGTATTTATTCAAACAAATTACAAAGGAACGCAGAAAGCGTGAAATAGAGCCAGTAATTGATTTTTTAGATACATTAAAAAACATTGATGATCAATCTGATGACGCAAAAGAATTTGCTAAATTATTACAAGATTTATCTTCTGTTTCAACAAAAATCAATAATATAATGGACCTTGCCATCAAATCTGATGAGCATTGGTTGGTAGGAAAAATCACGAATTTGATGAAATAATCAATTCGTATTTTTTTGAATCACAAATTTCAAAAATTATTGAAAATTCAATATGTATAATATTATTTCGTATATCATTTATCTGATTATTACTTTCTACATCACCATTTTTGTTGGTTGGAAAGTGTATAAAATTGGTTTTGTGTACTTGACAAACTTAATCGATAATCATTCTGTTTGTCAATCGATTAATAATCTTTTATTGATTGGATACTATTTGGTCAATTTAGGTTTTTCGGCAATAAGTTTACAAAACTGGGAACAAGTTGACTCCATTACCATCATGTTTTCTTCATTGTCCTACAAAATTGGATTTATATTATTAATCCTCGGAATATTACATTTTATTAATTTATCAATTATTTATATTGCAAGAAAAAGCAAAAAAATAAACACTTAAACACAGCAAATTATGACAAATTACAATCTAATTGCATATTTGGTTTACTTACCAGTGGCAATATTAATGACAATCGCAGTTTCTAACGTTTTATTCAAAAATGGAAAAATATTTATGTACGATATTTTTCATCAAAAAGAAGATATTGCAAGCGCAACAAATTCATTGTTCAAAATTGGTTTTTATCTTTTGAATATCGGTTTCGCCATGCTAATTGTTTACATGACTTCTATCGCTACAACCGAAGATTTAATTGTAAAATTAAGTACAAAAATTGGTGGTTTCGCCATTTATTTAGGAATAATGTTGATGCTAAACCTTTTCTTATTTATGAAAGGCAGACGACGATCTTTACAACAACAATATTTAAGAAGTTTAGAATCTTAACAAGAAAACCTCCCAAAAGTTAACTTTTGGGAGGTTTTTATTTTAAACTGGATCAACATCAACATCAATTCGTACCGAACGAAAAGCTGCAATTGTATGCAATTGATCTATTTTTGCTTGAATTAAATCTTTTACTTTTTGAGGTGATTGATTTGGTCGAATTTTAATCATCACATCTGTAATATACAAATTATTGATTCTTCCAATCGAAGGCGTTTCTGGACCAAGTAAACATTTTGCATCAAAACTTGGTTTAAGCAAAACGACTAATTGAGCCGCCGTTTTATCCAAACGCTCTTTATTTTTATGCTTGAAACGCAACTTGATTAACCGTGAATAAGGAGGATACAAGAATTCTTTTCGCTCATACAAAATATCTTTCATCGTTGGTGCATAACTGTAGGTTGTGACATTTTGCAAAATCTGATGTTCGGGCTGAAAAGATTGAATCAATACTTTTCCTTGTTCTTGACGACGACCTGCACGACCAGAAACTTGCGTTAACAATTGAAACGCTTTTTCGTGCGCTCTAAAATCAGGAAAATTTAACAAAGAATCTGCTCGAATAACACCAACAAAATTAACATTTCCAAAATCAAAACCTTTTGTAATCATTTGCGTTCCAATTAAAATATCAATTTCTTTGTTCTCAAAATCTTCGATCAATTTTTCGTACGCAAATTTCCCTCGCATCGAATCGACATCCATTCTTCGAACTTTTGCTTCAGGAAAAATTGTTTGAACTTGCTGTTCTATCTGCTCCGTTCCCAAACCTTTTGTATTCAATTCGTGCGAACCACAACTCGGGCAACGCAAAGGTTTTGCTTGTGCATAACCACAATAATGACATTTTAGTTGATTAGAGAATTTATGATATGTTAAACTGACATCGCAATTTGGACATTCGGGCGTATGACCGCACGTATTACATTCCATAATTGGCGCATATCCACGACGATTCTGAAATAAAATGACTTGCTTTTTTTGATGCAATTGATTGAAAATTTCATCACGAAGTGTATGCGAAATATCTTCTGTAATTTCTTTTTCCTTTTGCGCTTTTTTGAGGTCAATCAAATTAATTTCGGGTAATTTTATACTCCCAAAACGTTCAGTTAATTCGACATAACCATATTTTTTATTTTTCGCATTATAATAACTTTCAGCCGAAGGTGTCGCTGAACCTAACAAAACCTTCGCATTCATCATTCCTCCAAGCAACATCGCCATATCGCGCGCATGAAAAAATGGTTTTACATCCATTTGTTTATAAGAAGATTCGTGCTCTTCATCCACGATAATCATTCCCAAATTATCAAAAGGCAAATACAACGCTGTTCGTGGACCAATGATAATATCAAAATCGCCATTCAAGGTTTTCTGCCACAATTCTACACGTTCATTTTGATTGAATTTCGAATGATAAACTCCTACTCTTTCTCCAAAATGTTTTTTGATTCGATGAACAATTTGCGTTGTCACAGAAATTTCTGGTAATAAGTACAACACTTTATTTCCTTTCGCAATTACTTGCTCCATCAATTTTAGATAAATTTCTGTCTTTCCGCTTGACGTTACGCCATGTAACAAAACAGTCGATTTATCTTTAAAATCTTCTTTAATTAGATTCAAAGCTTCAGTTTGTTTCAAGGTCAATTCAGCAATTTCAGCAACTTCTTTCTCATCTTCATCTACACGAGAAGTTTGATGTTGATAAATTTCAACTGCTCCTTTTTCTGCTAAAGATTTAAGTACAGCATTTGTCGCACCTTGTTTTATAAAATCTGCAACTTTTAGCGGTTTTTCTTGTGATTGCGTTTCTAACGTAATCAATTGCAACAAGGTTTCGCGCTGTTTTGGTGCTTTATTTAATTGATTTAAAATCTCGATAAAGGCAGTTTCATTTCCTTTTAAATCTGGATGTAATCGGACATAATTATCAATTTTTGGCGTATATTTTTCGTTCAGTTTTTCATCTAACCGAATAATTCCTTTATCAATTAATAATTTAAGTGTTGGAATTGCTGATTTCTCGTCTACAATTAAAGCTGCTTCTTCAACTGAAATGATTTCACGCAATTTCAACGCTTCAAAAACTAAGAATTCATAATCATTTAGCTCTTCAATTGTTTCATAATTTGGATTAATTAATCGAACAAAAGTTTGAGATTCTAATTTTAATGCAGAAGGAAAAGCATTTCGAAAAACATCGCCCAGTGAACACATATAATAATTCGCCATCCATTCCCAAAAATTAATTTGCGTTTGCGTCACCAAAGGTTCATCATCCAAAAAAGCATGAATCGCCTTTGTTTTGTATAATTCTGGCGCATTTTGATGAATAGAATGTACAATTCCTGTATATAATTTTTGCGTTCCGAAAGGCACGGAAACACGCTGACCAACTTTAATTTGCTGTAAATCAATTTCAGAAAGATGGTATGTAAATGTTCCATTTAATGAAAGTGGTAAAATAATTTCGGCAAAATAATTCGTTGTCATTTTATATGATTAAAAACGCAAGTTAAACATTTTTTTGTGTTAAGAATGAAGATTACAATTGCTTAAAATTTCACAAATTATTAATATTTCATTTTCAGATAGTTTGAAGAATTAATACTAATTTTAAGAGAATTCAAAAACTATCATTATGTTACATGCCATTTTAGATCAGATTTCGGAATCGGAAAAACCAATTATAAAAATCATTTTCAGAAATGATGATACGCGTGTTGTTGCTTTTGGACTAAAAAAAAGTTTGAAATTAATCGATCATCAATTACCTGTAAATGCAAAAATTTTAATGCTGAAAGGTGAAATAGAAATTGATTCAAAAATTGAGATTGTCAATTTAAAAGAATTTGACGAATATATTCTTCCTCCAAAAGTTATTCATCAAGTGACTTCCTTACAAGATTCGATGATGTTGGTTATTCTAAATTTTAATAAAAAAAGTTTTTAAAATATAGTTAAACTCTATTTATTTACACTATAAAAAACTTTATATTTATGATTATTAATTTATCAAAATATGAAACTACTTTTCTCATTAACTACTCTCCTTACCTTAGCCCTATCTTCTTGCAGTACAAGTATTAAACACGATCGATTATTTACTGGAACGATTGTGAGAGATTGTACAGGAACTTACATTCGTGTTGATGACAAAGAGGATTATTTGGTTTGTAACAATGAAATATTTTCAGACAAAAAAGAAGGTGAAACCGTGAGTGTTATTTATGATTTTGAAAAAACATGCAAAGAGTTAGAAAATAAAGCAACTTGTATGATGTATCATGAACATAAAGGCAAGATTAGAATCAAGAAAAATAATAATTAATCAAAAAATCCACTCAAATTGAGTGGATTTTTGCTTTATATAAAATACGATTATTTCGATTTTTTACGACGCTCTAATTCTTTTTCAATCAGCATCAATTCGCGTCCTGTTTGTCCTGCAACAGAAGTGTTTTCTTGTGCTCGACGAACCAAGTAAGGCATTACTTCTTTGATTGGCCCGTAAGGTAAATATTTTGCAATATTGTATCCTAAATGCGCCAAGTTGAATGAAATATTATCACTCATTCCAAATAATTGTCCAAACCAGAAATTTGGATTATTTTTCTCAATTCCGTTTTCGTTCATCAATTTGATTAACAATTCGCAACTTTCTTCGTTGTGCGAACCTGCGAATAAACCAAAACGCTCGTGATGAGAAGCAATAAATTCTAACGCTAGATTATAATCTCTATCCGAAGCTTCTTTGTTTGGTTGAATTGGAGATGGATAACCTTCGGCTTGCGCACGTGCACGCTCTTTCTCCATATATGCTCCACGCACAATTTTGAATCCTAAGAAATATCCTTCGCGCTCTGCTTTTGCATGCATTTCTTTCAAATAAGCCAAACGATCATGACGATACATTTGCAACGTATTCCAAACTAATGCACGTTTTGTGTTATATTTCACCATCATTTCGTCAGTCAAATCATCTGCAGAACCTTGCATCCAAGTTTCTTCTGCATCTACCATGATATTAACATCCAAATCATATCCTTTTTGACATACTGCCTCGAAACGTTGACGAATATTAGCCCAAGATTTTTCTTCTTCTGCAGTTAACGTTTGTTTCTTCCCTACTTTTTCAAATAATTCGATTCGACCAAATGCAGTTGGTTTAAATACTACAAATGGAATTGATTGATTAGATTTTGCTAAATCAACCAAGTGTAACATAACGTCACGAACTTCGTCAAATTGTTTTTCTTCTGTTAATCCTTCGATAGAATAATCTAAAATAGAACTTACGTGATATTTAAATAATTCATTTGCGACAACCACACCTTGTTCTGCCGTTTCTCCTCCTACAAATTGTTTGTAGATTGTTTCACGAATTACAGGTTTTACGAATGGGATATCTACCGCAAATGGTAAATTAAAAAACTTAGTTCCAAAACTTGTCAATGCGGGGCTTCCGATTAACTTGTATAAGTAATACGCTTTCTTTAAATCTTTATCTGATTTCGATTCGAAAGCAAACTGTGTATTGTCGAATAAAGACATGTGAGTTAACTATTTTTTGTGTTAATATAACGTTACAAATTTATAATTA
Organism: Empedobacter sp. UBA5987; assembly: GCF_002429865.1. Lineage (NCBI taxonomy): Bacteria > Pseudomonadati > Bacteroidota > Flavobacteriia > Flavobacteriales > Weeksellaceae > Empedobacter > Empedobacter sp. UBA5987. Next base: position 54,123 of record NZ_DJBB01000022.1, on the reverse strand, counting down.
AAACCTGATTAAACTAAAAAAAACCTACAAGAAATTCTTGTAGGTTTTTGATATATTTTAAAGATTGCAAATAGTTGCCTATTCTTATCCTTTTTTAGCGTATTTGCTTCTGAATTTGTCGATACGTCCTGCAGTATCAACCAATTTAGTTTTACCTGTGTAAAATGGGTGAGATGTAGAAGAAATCTCCATTTTGATTAATGGGTACTCTACTCCGTCAACAACTAATGTATCTTTAGTATCAGCACAAGATTTTGTGATGAACACATCTTCGTTAGACATATCTTTGAATGCTACCAAACGGTAATTTGTTGGGTGGATATCTTTTTTCATTTTTTTAATCTTCTTTGTTAACTTTATTGGAGTGCAAAGATAATATTATTTACAGAATGTTACAATCAATTTTATTGAAAAAACATTTAAAACAATACATTAAGCAAATTTAATTTCGAGTGTAATGGGCTTCTTAAAATTAAACCTGCACTTCTTGTACACATTTTTCGTGGTGCAAATATAAACATTTTAGTAATTCGTACAAATATTTTTGGTGAATCTATTCATAAAAATCTATTTTTTATCTTTGTCCATCTACAATAAAACCTATTATTTGCTGTTTAAACTTATATAATGAATCATAATTTTATGAACGTAAAAACATTAATCGCCGGACTTGGTATTGCTTCTTTGATTGGTTTTCAATCTTGTCGCGATGATTTTGACTATGATCCAATTAGTTCTGAATTGCGCTTTAGCAAAGATACCGTTTCCGTAGATACCGTATATAATTTCTCTAAATCTGAAACCTATCTGCTTAAAATTTATAATCCTGAGAATGATGATCGCGTGATTCCAAAAATATATTTGACACGTGGAAATAATTCATTTTTCAATATAAATGTAGACGGAAAAGCAGGAACAAGTTTCGAAAATGTGCCGATTCGCAAAAAGGATAGTTTATTTATTTTTGTTGAAGTAAATGCTCAAGAAGCGCCTCTTAATCCGCTTTACGATGACGAAATTAACTTTAAAACAACCAATTCTTCTAAAAAAATCAAGTTACTTTCTTGGATAGAAAAAGCTAAAATTCATACAAAAGATGCTACAATTTCTTCTGCAAATTGGAATATGGACGAAGCCCAAGTAATTGACGGAAATTTAACTATTACAAGTGATTTAACAATTGATAAAGGTGCAAAAGTTTATTTCAAAAAAGGAGCAAGTTTAACAGTTGGAAACAATGCAAAACTTACTGTAAATGGAGCTTTGAATGAAGAAGTGAAATTTCGTTCAGCTCGTCATGATAATAAATACGATTCGATTCCTGATCAATGGAACAAAATCGAACTAGCTCCAAATAGTACATCAAAAATCAATTATGCAAAAATTATTGGTGCAGATACTGGTTTACACGTAAATAATTCGAAATTAGATATTAGTAATGCTAAAATTGTTAATAATCAATCGTATGGAATTTTAGCAACAAACGCTACAATTACAGGTTACAACTTGGTGATGAATAATAGTAATTTGGCAACTTTAGCAATAGAATATGGTGGTTCGTACGAATTTTATCATTCTACTTTTGCCAATTATTACAATTTTGCGACAAGTGCTGGTCCAGCTTATTCGCTTTTCTTGAGTAACGAAAACAATGATAAAAATGTTTCGGCTTTGACAAAAGCAACGTTCGGAAATTGTATTATATATAATGAACGCACGCCAAATGCTATTTTATTGGATAAAAAAGATGGTGCGGCTTTCAATTATTTATTTGACACCAATGTTATTCACAATGCGGATACTTCAGTATTAAATGTGACAACTGCGCCAAATTTCTTGGCAAGTATTACGTTAGATCCGATGTTTGAGAATACAAATTATTTCGCAAATAAATTAGCTGTGAAAAATGAATCACCTGCTAAAGGGAAAGGAAAAATATCTTTTGCGCAACAATATCCGTTAGATTATAACGGACAACCTCGAGGAACAACTCCTACAATTGGAGCATTTCAATAAAATAAATAAGGTCGAGTAAAACTCGACCTTATTTATTTATTATTTAACTGAACAGATACTTTTCCTTTAAAATCATCTCCTTTAAAATTGATTCTATAACTTTTATAAGATTCTAAATGAATAGATTCTTTTTTATTCATTTTTCCTTTCGAAGCACTACCTATTTGAGTTAATTCTTTTCCTGTATAATCTACAATCGAAAAATCCATTAAACCATTTTTTTGTTTCACTTCATAATCTAATTCAAGTTCTATATCTTGATTTGTTTTCAAGAAATAATAAACTTCTCCTTGCATTTGTGTAAAGTCCAAAACGATTTGATTATTATTTCGTCTAATCACTTTTGTTGCTGAATATGTTGTTCCTTCTGTTTTATAAATTCCATCAATACTCAAATATCTTGACGCATTCGTTGACACATTCGAAACAGTTGAAATTGTCACGCAAGATTGCACCAACATCACTGCAAAACACAATAAAATAAATTTTCTCATAACATCATATCTTTACTATTAAGATGCATGTTTTATAAAAAAGTTACAACAAAGATTTAAATTCTATTCGTTATTTCTCGTACCAAAACACCAACAACTCCTAAAATAACCACCTCATCATTTTCGTGTATTTGAACACAATCTTTGTAATTTAGATTTATCGCAATCAGTTTATTGTTTATTTTATCAAAGCGTTTCAACGTATAATCTTCATTATTAACAGAAACAATAATATCATCGTGATGCAACGGAATAAGATCTGTCCGAATCACCAAAATATCATTTTTTTGATAAACAGGATACATCGAATCTCCACCAACGACAATCAAAAAAGTAGATTCGGGATGCGTTAAATAACGTTCGTCCAAACTTATTCTATCGTCCACAAAATCTTCTGCAGGTGAAGGAAATCCAGCATTTACATGACCAAAATTCGGAATATATTTTTTCTCACCATCTGTATTTATAACAAAAAGGTTGAGTTCTTTGTCTAACATTTTTATCTCTCCATTCATTTTTTCTATCGTTTAATACACCACCAACAAATCTTTCCACTTGGTTGTATAACAAGGTGATAAATTATTTTGACGCATTTTCCACGTTTTATTCAAATCTTGCGAAGCTAATTTTATTTTTGCCGCACCAAATTTTTTGTTCAACAAATCGATGACTTTCATCAAATCTGGGTGATTTGGATTTTCTTCTTCAAAAAGCGATAATTGTTTTTGATCTGACGAAACAATTCCAGACACCACTACTCCAGCCTTTTTGTACTCATAACCATCTTTATAAATTTGCTCAAACGCTTTAATTGCAAATTTGGACAACGTTATACTTGAATTCGATTCGTAAGGTAAATGGACCGAAATTGTACGGTAATATTGTGGTTTATTTCTATCAAAATTATTGGTCTGAATAAAAACTGTAACCAAATTGCAAGAAGAATTCTGTTTCCGAAGTTTCTCTGCACACGAAACCGCAAAAGTAGCAACACGCTCTTTTACATATTCAAAATCGTTGGTATATTCTTCAAAACTACGCGTCGTTGCAATACTTTTCTTTGCCGAAATCGCTTCTAAATCTAACACCGCTTCACCTAACAAATCTTTTTTCAAACGCAAACCTACTATCGAAAATTCTTTCCGAAGAAAATCATCTTTTAATTGTACAAAATCCAACGCTTTATTGACACCGATCATTCTCAAACGTCGCGACATTCGTCGACCAATTCCCCAAACATCTTCAATATTTAACCATTTTAACGCTTTATGGATTTGTTCTTGAGTCTGAATAATATAAACCCCTTGATGAACTTCTGGAAATTTTTTCGCAATATGATTCGCTAATTTCGCCAAGGATTTTGTTGGAGCAATTCCTACACAAACTGGCAATTTTGTAAATTGATATATTTTAGATTTGATTTCTAATCCGTAATTTTTCAAATCAAAACGATCAAATCCATTCAATTTTAAGAAACATTCGTCTATCGAATAAATTTCCTGATCAGGCGAATACAACGATAAAATCGACATTACACGATTGCTCATATCCGCATATAATTGATAATTTGACGAAAAAACTTTGATTTTTTTCTGTTCAAAAATACGTTGAAATTGATGCGCAGGCGCACCCATTGGAATTCCAGCTAACTTTGCTTCGGCAGAACGCGAAATTACACAACCATCATTATTAGACAATACTACAATTGGCTGATGAAGAAGCTTCGGTTGAAAAACACGATGGCAACTGGCGTAAAAATTATTACAATCTATCAATGCGAACATAGTACAAAGTTGAGAAGTTAAAACGCCACATTGTGTCATCGAAAATGTTAAATTATTCAAAAATAAAAAACCACTCAAATGAGTGGTTTGTATCCTTATTTAATTTTATATTTTTTATGCAAATCTTTTATTACAACAGCTGGTTCATAAACCGTTTGAAATTTTATTGGTTTACTGTTTTTGAAATATTGTACTTTCAGCCACGTATCATTACTATCTAATTTTGTATAGCTGTTACTTTTTTCCAAGACTTTATCGTTCACCGTACTTAAAATTGCAAAATAATCAAAATTATTACGCTGACCAATTTCTGCTGCTCTCAACAAAGCATAGTCAAACGTTTTGTCTTTTTTATTGTATTCGTTTCCATCAAAACTAACAATATAGGTATCATTGTTCACCTTTTCTTCGGTATAACCGCCTGTACCATTATCTTTTTGGTATGCAACAGCCTTGCTGTTATGACAACTTGCTAAAGCAAAAATGAAAGCTCCAGCACATAAAATTTGAGTTAATTTTTTCATATCATTATAATTGGTTATTGAGCTTTAACAAAAATTGTTCCTTTTAAGATATGTTTTTGATATTTCTAAATATTTTCTTAACAAATTATTTTTGAAGAAAATACTTTTTTATAAACATTTCTGATTAACAGTGTGTTTTTTAAACATTTAAAATCAATTTCGTTACAACATATTTAACATTCTATTAACTCATTGATTCTAATAAAAATCATTTAAGTTTTAATGCTTTATCTGATAAACTCACCTATTTTTGTAAATCAATTATAAGTAATGAGTAAATTAGAAAAATATCTATTTTCTACCAGAACCATGACGGTCTTGCTATTCATCTACGCAATCGCCATGGGTTATGCCACTTTCATTGAAAATGACTACGATACGGCTACTGCAAAAGCTGTTATTTACGAGGCAAAGTGGTTTGAGGTATTAATGATTTGGTTGATCGTTTTGTTCTTAATGAATATCAAACGATACAGATTATGGTCAAAGGAAAAATTGCCTTTATTGGTTTTCCACTTAGCATTTTTGTTTATTTTTATTGGAGGAGGAATTACTCGTTACATCAGTTTCGAGGGTGAAATGCCTATTCCAGAAGGAGGAACAAGTAACGAAATTACATCGTACAAATCTTATTTCAAAATGATGGTTGATGATGGTACACAACGTTTAGCGTACGACAATCATCAATACAACATGACGTATTTTGACAGAAAAGATAGTACAAGTTCTCTGTTCCGTAGACACTTTGAAGGTGAATATCAGTTCAAAGATAAAGTCATTAAATTAAAAACTTTTGATTACGTACCTCACGCTTTAGATACAGTTGTAAGAAAAAAAGAAGGAATTAATGTTTTAGAAATTGTGACAGTTGGACAAACTGGACGTAATTCTGTTTTCATCAGAAATGGTGAAATCAAAAGTGTTAATGGAACTTTAGTTTCGTACAATAGACCGCAAGATGGTGCGGTACAAATTACTGGAGAAGGAGAAAATTTGGTTATCAAATCACCTTTCGAAGGAGAATATGTACAAATGGCTGGACAACAAGTTGGACAAATTACAGACATGCAGAAATTGCAAGAAGGTGCTGGAAAAGTTGAATTTAATGTTCCTGCTCCATTAAAATTACGCTCGTTGTATACAATAAACGGAGCGCAATTTGTAGTTCCAAATCCGGCTTTCAAAGGTGAAGTTTTATATCGACAAGGTTCTAAATTTAAAGCAGAAGAAAAAAATCTACCTGGTGCAATTAGAGCCGAAGTTATTGTTGGTGATAAACGCGATACAGTGACGATTGTTGGTGGAAAAGGTGTCACAAATTATTCTGCTGACGTACAAATTGACGGAATGAATATTTCGTTAGGTTACGGTTCTAAATTAGTAAAAGTTCCATTTAGCATTCGTTTAGATGACTTTATTTTAGATCGTTATCCTGGTTCTACAAATCCTTCTTCTTTCGAATCTAACATTACAGTTATCGACGAGGGAAAAGAAACAAAACATCACATTTATATGAACAATGTAATGGATTATAAAGGTTACCGTTTCTTCCAATCGAGTTATTTCCCAACAGAAGACGGAACTATTTTACAAGTTAACCAAGACTGGTGGGGAACTAACATTACCTATTTAGGATACTTCTTATTATTTGGGGGAATGTTTGTTTCATTATTCTGGAAAGGAACTCGTTTTACACAATTAAACTCTTTATTAAAAAGTTTACATACCAAAAAAGTAAATATTTTACTTCCATTATTTTTACTTTCTGGATTAGCATTTGCTCAAAATCCAAGTACTACTGATGGAGAAAAAAATGGACATCAAAAAATTCAGACTGATTCGGAAAAAGGTAATGTTCATTCATCAGAACATATTGGTAGTTTTTCTACAAAAATGGCTGATGGTGATGAATTAGCGAAGAACGTAAAAATTCCGGACGAGCACGCTGATAAATTTGGTCATTTACTTACACAAGATATCGAAGGACGTATAAAACCTGTTAATACGCAAGCTTTAGAAATCCTTAGAAAAGTTTACAAAAAAGATAAATTCCACGGATTATCTGCCAATAAATGGTTTATTTCTTTGCAATTAGATCCTGCTTATTGGGTAAATGCTCCGATGATTGAAGTTGGAGATAAAGGAGGAGATCGTTTAAAGAAAATTACAAGCGCAAACGAAGATGGTTACACATCTTTAATGAATTTGATCGATCCAAAAACGACTCGTTTTAAATTAGATAAAGCCTATAACGAGGCATTCTCAAGAAAACCTTCAGAGCGTTCTAAATTTGATGAGGAAGTAATTAAGGTTACAGAGCGTTTCAATATTTTAGATCAAACTGCAAAAGGATATCAATTAAAAATAATTCCAGTTCAGAATGATCCTTCAGAGCGTTGGACTTCTTGGATTTATCAAACACAAGAAAATCCTGTAGAAATCGATACAATGGCACTTGGAATGATTAGTGTTTATTTTAACATGGTTTCGAAAGGATTAGAAAATGGTAATTGGACGCCTGCAGATAATGCGGTAGATTATATCGATAAATACCAACAAAAATGGGGTAAAAATGTTGTGCCTTCTCCAACAAAAGTTGAGATAGAAGTGTTATACAACAAATACAACGTTTTCTTTTGGGTGATGATTGCTTATTGTATGGTTGGTGGAGTTTTAATGATTTTATCATTCATTCAGTTATTTTCAGAAAGCAAAGCACTGCATCGAATTATCAATGTTTGTTTGGGATTAATATTTATTGTCTTTATCATACAAGCCGCAGGACTTGGTGTTCGTTGGTATTTAACGGGACACGCACCTTGGTCTAACGGTTACGAAGCCATTGTATTTATTTCATGGATTAGTGTTTTAGCTGGATTGTTATTATACAAAAACCGAAACGCATTTATTCCTACAACAGGAGCTATGGTTGCTGTAATTATGATGGGATTTGCGCATGGAGGTTCTATGTTAGATCCACAAATTACACCATTAGTACCAGTTCTAAAATCATATTGGTTAATTGTACACGTTGCGATTATCGTTTCATCTTATGGTTTCTTTGGATTAAGTGCTATTTTAGGGGTTTTCTCATTAATTATCATGATGATTAAACCAAATAAAAAGATTGAAATTTCTCTAAAAGAAATGACTTACGTTTCAGAAATGTCGTTAACAATCGGTATTTATTTGCTTACTGTCGGTACATTCTTAGGCGGTATGTGGGCAAACGAATCTTGGGGACGTTACTGGTCTTGGGATCCAAAAGAAACTTGGGCATTCGTTTCAGTAATTGTTTATGCAGTTGTTTTACACATGCGTTTAGTTCCAGGTTTAAGAGGAAAATTTGCATTCAACGTTGCTGCAATGTGGGCAGTTTGGACAGTAATTATGACGTATTTTGGCGTTAACTATTACTTATCTGGATTACACTCTTACGCAGCCGGAGATCCAATTCCAATCCCATTCTGGGTTCCTGCAACAGCAGTAGCAATGTTAGCCTTAACATTAGCGGCTTGGTATTTACAAAACAAAGTTTACCATGTAAAATCAAAAGATTAATTTCTTTGAATATTATAAATGTTAAAAGCTCATCGAAAGGTGAGCTTTTTTTATTTTGGTTTTAATAATCATTAAATATAATTTTTAAAACCTAGACGTTAGAGAAATCTATATTATTAATGATACAAAATAGATTCTTAGAAGAAGCTTATATTTTATAAAACTAAAAAAAGGTAATCCAAAAACTCGGATTACCTTTTTAATTTGAAAAATATTTAAAAGAATTGTTTTATTTAAAATCAGCTTCAGTTACATTTTTGTTAATCTCTCCTGAATCGATAACAATTTTGATCACTTGCGGACCTGTTTCTGTAATTGATTCTGAAGGAAACAATATTCCATCAAAAGCTTTGTAATTTTTTATTTTTGTATTAACAATTACATCTCCTTGAGGTGTTTTCTGAACTTCATCTGTCTTTTTTAATAGACCTGTTTTCACATCATAATAATCTGTACGAGAGATTTCCGGTGCAGAAACTTTATAATACTCTACTCCATCTTCGCTAACAACCCCTTCAACTTTTGCCGTTTTATACCCTTCTGATAAAGGAAAGAATAATGGATTTGTTTTCTTTAAAGGCGTTATCATTTCAGTTGGTAAATCCATTTTTTGACCTGCTTGAGACATATAACCATTTTGCCCATCAAAAACTTGTTTAAACGTCATTCCCATAATCGTAAATGAAGTTGCAATTTTATTTGAAGTTGCTTTTACAATATAATCTCCACTCTGTCCCATTGTCTCTATTTTTCCTTTCTGAACAATAGATTTTACAGCTTTTACTTTATCCGCACCACCAATTGCTTTTAAATAATTATCTGTAATTTGAGCAACTGAAACAGTTGTAGTTTTTGCACCAGAAGTTGGTTTATCAGTTTTATTTCCGAAAGAATCGTAGTAATTAACTGAGTAACCTAGCTTTTCTAAAGCTGGAGCAATTTGCTCTAATTTCCCTGTTACATTGATTTTTGCTTGATCTGGACGGAAATATTTTTTCGAAACGCGTAATACATCATCAATTGTTACAGCATTAATATTTTTGATGTAATCTGCATAAAAACTATCTGATAATTGATTTGTCTTTTTCATTAAAGCTTGGTTAGCAACCGTAGAAGGACTTTCTAAAGTCAAGATAAAGTTTCCTAAGAATTTTGCTTTTACATCATTCAACGTTTGTTGATCAATTTTGTTTAACGTCATTCCTTTAATTTCTTTCATCGTCTCAACGATAGCAGAATCCGTCACTTCGTTACGAACAGTTGCATTAGTATTGAAACGTCCAATGTAACGAGAATCAGAAACTCCACCACGTGCACCATATGTCCAACCATGCGCTTCACGAAGATTCATATTCAATTTCGAATTAAAATCGCCTCCCAAAATAGACGACGCAATTAACGCTGCATAATAATCTGGATCTTTCTTTGTCAACTGAACTGGATACGAAACTGAGACCACAGATTGCACTGCGTTAGGCATATTAATCGCATTTAATTCCGTTTTTGTAACTTCTTCTACTTTTGGAAATGCTGGAATATTTAATTTTCCTGTTTGCCAAGAATCAAAGTTTTTCTCCGCCAATGCTTTTACATCTTTTGTCGAAATATCTCCAACAACAATCAAATAAGCATTGTTTGGTTTGTAGTAGGTATTGTAGTAATCCTTCACATCTTGCAATGTAATTTTCTCAATTTGGGCTGGTGTATCAAATTCTGAGAAAGGATTATTTTTTCCATAAACTAATATATTCGAAACGCGAGATGCTGCTGCTTCTACAGATTTTTCATTCGACTTTAAACCTTCGATGTAACGTTTTTTAACATCAGCAAATTCACTTTCAGTAAAGTTTGGATTCATAGCTCCATCTGCCATATAACCAAAAATCTCGTTGAAATACTTAGTTAAAGAACTTGCAGAAGCTCCTTCTTCCCAAAAATTAACGCGAGCTCCTAAAAACTCAATACGTTTATTGAAATCATCTTTAGATTTTGTTTTTGTTCCTGTTCCCAACATTTCGCCCAACAAAGACTCTGCTCCTTTTTTTGCACCTAATGCAAATGGAGGATTATCGATTGTTAATGTAGCAGAAACTCGTGGTAATTTATGATTTTCAACAACGATAACTGTTAAACCATTTTTTAATTTGAATTCGTTCGATTTTCCTAAATTAACCGTCGGTGCTGGACCTGGTTTTGGCATTGGAATCGCCACTTGCGCATTTAAGCTAACTGCCATAAAAGCGATTGCAAGAGATAATATTTTTGTTTTCATAATTCGGTTGTTTTTTATTTTGCAGCTTTTTTAGATTCTGGTAAATAATGAATAATTACACGTTGGTTTTTGTTTAGATACTTTTTAGCAACATTGCGAATATCTTCTCTTGTTACAGATTGATAAACCTTCAATTCTTCGTTGATTTTATTTGTATCTCCGCCCAACATATAAGCATCCGCTAAAGCATGTGCAATGTTTTGAACACCCGATTTTGAAGCCACAAAACTATTTTCAATTCCATTTAAGATTTTTTGGTAATCTTCTTCAGAAATCAAATTTGTTTGAACTTTTTCTATATCTTGTTGTAAATCTCCTTCTAATTTATCCAAAGAAACTTCTCCTTGAGGTAAAATTCCGATTGAATAAATTCCGTAATCTTCCATTTGACGATTGAAAGCAAATATTTGTAATGCTTCTTTTTTCTCGTCAACATATTTTTTATATAAAACTGATGATTTTCCACCTGTTAAATAGCTTGATAACATTTCTAATGCATAAGCATCTTTTGATTTGTTATCTGGCGTACGATAATTAATCGCCAATAAAGGAATCTGAATATTTGCATCATATTCTGTTGCACGAATTTCTGATGTAATTGGATCTTCCTTCACAACAGTTTTCACAACATCTTTTCCTCTTGGAATTACACCAAAATATTTCTCAATTAATTTCTTTGCTTCGTCTTTATTAAAATCACCCGCAACAACTAATACAGCATTATTTGGCACATAAAAAGTTTGACTAAAGTGTTTGAAATCGTCTAATTTTGCATTACTCAAATCCTCAAAAGAACCAATTACACTCCAACGGTAAGGATGTTTTTTGAAAACATGAGGATTAACCGCTTCTCCGTACGAAAATTTACCATAAGGTTGATTGTCTAAACGAGAACGTTTTTCTTCTTTTACAACTTCTTTTTGTGTATCGACGCCAATTTGATTGATGATTGGTTGACGCAAACGATCAGATTCCATCCATAATCCTAATTCTAAATTATTTGATGGAAAAGTTTCGTAATAATATGTTCTGTCCGTTGTTGTATTCGCATTGTTAGAACCTCCATGAGAAGAAACAATTTTGAACCATTCACCTCTCTTAATATTCTCTGTTCCTTCAAATAATAAATGCTCAAAAAAGTGTGCAAAACCTGTTTTACCAACTTGCTCATCTTTCGAACCTACGTGATACATAACACCTGTTGTAATAACTGGAGCAGAATTATCTTGATGAAGGATAACATGCAATCCGTTTGCTAGAGTATACTCATCAAATTTTATTTGCTGACCAAATAATGCTGATCCTGCAAATAAGATAGACATAAAAATTTTCTTCATTTAGTATTTTTTAAGTTTTTATCTATTATGCTTATGTAACATTAGTAGCAGTTTTTTTGAAAATGTTACACCAAATTTGCATAATAATTAAAAAAAGTAAAATAATATACGTCTATTGATTTAGTAGGCATTTGTATTAATTTACAACAATATTTCATAATATACCTATAGTAATTGTTGTTGTATTTGCTATAGATTTGTATAAATCGAGAGAAAAAAAATGGATTTTATAGAGTTTTTTGGTTTTGTAGGCGCCTTCTTCATCGGTCTAATTATGGGAGTTCTTGGTGGTGGTGGATCTATTTTAGCCGTTCCTATTTTAGCGTATATTTTTCATTTCGACGAAAAAATTGCTACTGCTTATTCATTATGCATTGTTGGATCGACAGGATTGATTGGAGGAATAAAGCAAGCTTCGCAAAAAATGGTTGATTGGAAAGTTGTTTTTCAATTTGGTTTACCAGCTGTTGTTGGAATTACATTGGTTCGCGCATTTTTAATTCCTGCCTTACCAACTAATTTATTTGCTATAGGCGATTTTATCGTCACACGCCGAATGGCAATGTTTGGTTTATTCGCTATTCTGATGGTTTTCGCCGCTATTTCTATGTTAAAAGGTAAGAAAGATGTAGAAGTTGATCAGAAAAATAATAAGTTAAATCCTGTTTTATTTATTCAAGGATTTTTAATCGGAGGATTAACAGGAATGGTTGGTGCTGGTGGTGGTTTTTTGATTGTTCCAGCATTGATGATGGTTGCAAAATTAGATATGAAAAGAGCTTCGGCAACTTCATTGGTAATTATTGCCATCAATTCACTTATCGGATTTTTTATTGGTGATGCTTTACACATCAAAATTGATTGGAGTTTCTTGAGTGTTTTCATTGGAATTTCTATGGTTGGAATTCTTATCGGAACCTACATCAACAAATTTTTACCAGTACAATTTCTAAAGCGAACATTTGCTATCTTTATTATTTTAATGGCAATTTTTATGTTCATCGAAGAATTTATAATTCAATAATTTAAAGTATGGAACTGAACGAAAATTTTTGGAACGATAAATACACCACAAATCAAACTGGTTGGGATTTAAAAGCTCCTTCTACTCCGCTAAAAGAGTATATCGATCAATTAGAAGATAAAAATATCCGTATTTTGATTCCTGGTTGTGGAAATGCTTACGAAGCAGAATACCTTTTGGAACAAGGTTTTACAAATATTACATTGATTGATATTTCGGAAATTGTAGTTGAAAAAATCAAAGAAAAATTTAAACATAATCCCAATATCAAAGTTCTTCATCAAGATTTTTTTGAGTTAGATGGTGAGTTTGATTTGATTTTAGAACAAACTTTTTTTTGTGCGTTAGAGCCAAAATTACGTCAAAGTTATAGCATCAAAATGAATGAACTGCTAGCCGAAAACGGAAAATTAGTTGGAGTATTATTCAACAGAGAATTCGGAAATGACACGCCGCCTTTTGGAGGTGATAAAACTGAATATCAGACATATTTCAACGATTATTTTGATTTCAAAGTCATGGAAAATTGTTACAATTCTATTCCGCCAAGAGCAAAAACTGAATTATTTATTAATCTAAAAAAGATTGCCAAATAACCTATGATTTCATTCATAAATTTTAGGCTAACTATCAATCTTATTTGAGTTTAAATAGAAGAAAAGTATCAGAATTCATCCATCAGAGGAAAATTCTAAATTTAAATATTTGTATTTTTACACACTAAATCATTCTTATGAAAATTGAACAAATTTACACCGGATGTCTTGCGCAAGGTGCTTATTATATAGAAAGCAATGGTGAAGTTGCAATTATTGATCCGTTGAGAGAAACACAATCTTACATCGATCAAGCAACAAAAGACATTGCTAAAATCAAATACATTTTCGAGACGCATTTCCATGCAGATTTCGTTTCTGGACATGTAGATTTAGCTCAAAAAACTGGTGCTACAATTATTTATGGTCCAACTGCGGAACCAAATTTTGATGCACATATCGCAACTGATGGCGAAGTTTTTTCTTTAGGAAATATCACCATTACAGCTTTGTACACGCCAGGTCACACGATGGAAAGTACAACGTATTTATTGAAAGATGAAAACGGTAAAGATTATGCAATTTTTACAGGAGATACCTTATTTATTGATGATGTTGGTCGTCCAGATTTAGCTCAAAAATTAAATACAGATTTAACACAAGAAAAATTAGCTGGTTATTTATTTGATTCTTTACGAAACAAAATTATGCCTTTAGCTAATGATATTATCGTATATCCTGCACATGGAGCGGGTTCTGCTTGTGGAAAAAACATGAGTAAAGAAACTTTTGATTCGTTAGGACATCAAAAAGAAGTGAATTATGCTTTGAATCCTACTATGACAAAAGAGGAATTTATTACTGAATTAACGTCAGGATTAATGCCTCCTCCATTCTATTTTCCAGAAAATGTGATGATGAATAAATTGGGTGTCGAATCTTTGGATGTTGTGAAAGAACGTGCCAATAAAGCTTTATCTCCAGACGAATTTATTCAAGTTGCGGAAGATACAAATGCGTTAATTTTAGATGTTCGCGATCCACAAACTTTTGCAGCAGGATTTATTCCAAATTCTATCAATATCGGAATTAGAGGAAATTTTGCACCATGGGTTGGTACATTAATTACAGATATCAAACAACCAATTTTGTTAATTGCCGAAATTGGTGAAGAAGAGGAAGCAGTAACACGTTTGGCTCGTGTTGGATACGACAATGTAATCGGATTTTTGAACAATGGTTTCCAAGCTTGGGTTGAAGCTGAGAAAGATTTTGATGAAATTGTTTCGATTTCTCCAGAAGAATTTGCAGAGTTAATTGACGAAACTGAATTAAAAGTTTTAGACGTTCGTAAACCAGGTGAATACGAAACTTCTCATGTAGAAGGTGCGATTACAGCTCCATTAGATTTCATCAACGAATCAATGAAATTAATCGATCCAGAGGAAACCTATTTAGTACATTGTGCAGGAGGATATCGTTCGATGATTTTCACTTCAATTTTACGCGCTCGTGGTTACGAAAATTTGATTGACGTTGCTGGAGGTTTTGGTAAAATAAAAGAAGTTGAAGGTGTAAAAATTGTAGAAGGAACTTCTCCTTGTCAATCAGGAAATAATTCTTGTTCAACGAAATAAACAATTTATTTTAAATAATAACGTTATAGCCTTGTGATAAACAAGGCTTTTTTTATATTCGTCATCTAAATTCATCCAATGAAAAAATTGTTATTCATCGCCACTCTTTTTACATGTATTACCGCTTTTGCTCAACAGAAAATACATGGAGCTGAATCATTTGCGTTAACTATCCCGAAAGATTTTCAGCGTACAGTTGGGTTAAATGATTATGCAACTATTCAGTTTGAAAGTCTTGCTCCAAAGCCGAATTCGTATGGATTTGTGATTTTTGAACACAAAGATGAATTAAAATTGGCAGATTCTAATTTGGATATGATTGATTATACGCTAAATTCTATCGAGCCATATAAAACACAAAAAGGGTTTAATTATATCAAAAAACCTTATGTTGCCTACGAACAGGGATTCAATTATGCTTATACCGAATTTGAAACAAATGATCCCGAATCTGGACATATTTATTTCTTGCAAACTGTAATCGAAACGAAAGAATTTGTCTATCAGATTTTACAATATTGCAGTTTCGAAAATCAAGAAATAATGAAAAGCGATTTTGTCAAAATTGTAAATAGCTTCAAAGTAGAATAATCAACAAAAACCACCCTATTTCGAAAGGTTTTTGTTTTTCTGTTCAATCCAAAGTGACATATATTTTGTACTTTGATGATGATGATGTTGCAAAATTTGACCAATAAAATTTTGATTTCGATGTTGGATTAAATTTGCTTCAATCGATTTAATTTTCTCTAAAAAATCAGCTTCAAATTTATTTTTATTGTAATTCTCGTTCAGAATTTTGATTCCATTTTGTTGAGCAATTTCCCACTCTTTCTCATTATTGTAAAGCAAAATAGCTTTCTCCACAAACGCTTCAAAATCATCTTCTACAAAACCATTCCAATCAAAATTATCTTTCATTGCTTCTGCTCCAATCGTAGTCGTAACCGAAGGAGTTCCAGTTTGCATTGCATCCACAAACTTTCCTTTTACACCAGCGCCAAAATTAATCGGCGCCAACAAAACTTTGTAATTTGACATCGTTTCTTGCGCATTTTCTGCTCTACTTTTGATCAAAAATCGTTCGGAAGGATTATTTAATTGCAAAACTTTTTGCGTTGCATAAGCACCATAAATATGTAATTCAGCTTTCGGAAGTTTCTTTCTCAAAATTGGCCAAATTTCTTTTTTTAAGGTCTGAACACAATTAAAATTAGGTTCATGAATAAAATTTCCGATAAACATAAAATATTCTCTTTCTTCAAAACTTTTCCAAGAATTAATTTTTTCTTCTGTAATTTCATTTTCTAAAAAAGGCAAATAATACAAGATTTTTTCATCAATTTTAAATTGATTTTGTAGAATTTCCATTTCCTTTTTCGAAATCATCAACGATAAATCACAGCGTAAAATAGAAGCTATTTCTCGTTTTGCTAAATCAGAAAACAATAAATCTTCTGTAAATTCTATTCCTTTTTTAGCTGCTTCTTGTCGCGCATTTCGTAGAAAATGTAAATCTTCTGTGTCCAAAATTTTCAATGCATTTGGACATTCTTTCGAAACTCGCCAACCATATTGTTCTTCAATCATAAAACGATCAAAAAGAATAATTTCAGGATTTAATTGTTTAATAAAATTATCAAAACTATCATCATTTAACTGAATTACAACTTCTTTTATTCCTTTCGAAATCAAATCAAAACTATAATCAGATTTTGAAGCAGCACACGCAAAAGTTATCTCAAATTCAGTTTTTTTGAAACAATCGATTAACTGAATCATTCGAGTTCCTGCCGCAGAAGAAGTTGGTTCTGGCCAAACTTGACCAATGATTAAAAGTTTTTTCATCCCACAAAATTACACTTTCTGTTTCTTAATTGGAAGATTAAATATTATACACACAATTTGGCTTATTTTAATGTAAATTTGCAGCTAAAATTATATAAAATGTCTTATCAAACTGTTTTTGAAGAATTTTTCGAGCAAGTAAAATCAAGTATCAAAGAAGGAACTTTTGCAAAATTGACAATGGCCAAAACTATTGGAGATACTGATCTTAAAAATATTTTTGTTCGTTTACATCTTTTAGAAAATAATGAGTACAATTTTGCCTTCACATTTCGTTATAAAACCGAAGAAGTTGAGCAATTTCATAGTGTTGAACAGACTTTTTTAATTTTGAGTTCTTACATCAAAAATCCATTTACAAACGCTTTATTATTTACAATTGAGAAAGATTTAATTTTTAAAGTCAATAAAAAGAATGCTGCAAGTTTAACAGAGCAAGCTCCAACTTTTAAACATGCTTCGGATGTGATGTTAGAAATGATTGAAAAGAAAACCATTTAGAAAACGATTTTTCACATTCAATCTTTAAACAATATAATTTCGTAAATTTGGACTTAATATTTTTCGAAAAATGCTTGGATTAAAACTTTTGACAGACCCACGTTGGGCTGATATTGCGGAAAGAAATTTAGAAGAAATTTTAACAGACCATGCGTGGTGTGAGCAAAAAGCGGCAACAAATGCGATTACAATGATTGCGTATAATTCTGAACATGACGAATTTATTCAAGAAATGTCAGATATTGCCATCGAAGAAATGCAACATTTCAAAATGGTTGTAGAAATTATCGAGCGTCGTGGATACAAATTAGGTCGCGAGCGCAAAGATGATTACGTTGGTCAGTTGATGAAATTTTGTAAAAAAGATGGTTCTCGTAATATGGCTTTTGTGGATCGTTTGTTATTCGCAGCGATGATTGAAGCTAGAAGTTGTGAACGTTTCAGAACATTATCGCAAAATATTAATGACGAAGAATTAGCAAAATTTTACTATGATTTGATGGTTTCGGAAGCAAATCATTATACCACTTTCTTAAATTTTGCTCGAAAACTTTCAACTGATGTTGATGTGGACAAACGTTGGAAAGAATGGTTGGATTTTGAAGGAAATTTGATTCAATCTTACGGAAATAAAGAAGCGATACACGGATAGTAATTTAGATTATAGAAAAAGTGAAATCAAGATTTGATTTCACTTTTTTATTCGACATAAATCAATCGACAAGGAACGTCCAAATCTTCCGTCAAATAATAACTACAACACAAGCGATGATAACCATCTGCAATGATTAATTCGTTCGCAGATCTTACCAACAAAATTGGAGAAAGCTTTTTATTTGCTTTTATTTTTTTGAAATTCTCTTGAACATGTCTATTTTCCAAAGGAAGCAAACTCAATTTACTCGCTCTAAAAATATCTTTGGATTTCTTGATGATTGTTTCGGCTTTCGATAATTTATTTGTAAGTGAAGTAGCTATTTCAGGCTTAAAAATTAATTCCAAATAATCTTGCGCAGCAGGAAAATCGTGATCTTCCGGTTCATCTAACCAAATATTTTTGTCATCTGTTAGGTTTTTCATGCTAATTAAAATTGATAGGTTTTTATAATTTTATCATCTAATAATTGCTTCATCAACATTTTATGTTGTTTACTTTTACCTCTAACCAACCAAGTTGTAGAAACATTTCCATCTGTAGCATGTTGCTTAGCAACCGAAAATTTTAAATCAAATTTTTTAAATAATGTTTGACAATATTCATATTCCTCTTTCGACTTTGTCAGAATTGTATAATATTTAATTTTATGGTAATCATCAATATAATTTTGAAGATAAGTTAATCCAACCAAAATAATCAAAACGATAACACTTCCCAATAAACCTAAATAAACATACCCCGCTCCAATACACATTCCCAACGATGCAGTCGCCCAAATAGTAGTTGCGGTCGTAATCCCTGCAACTTTATTATCGTCCTTAAAAATTACTCCGGCTCCTAAAAATCCAATTCCCGTAATGATATTTGCAGCCAATCGATCAGGATTTCCTACTCCAATTCGGATCGAAAGAATTGTAAACAAACAGGAACCAAAACTAACTAAAATGAATGTTCGTAAACCGGCAGATTTGTTGCGATATTCTCTTTCCGTACCGATCAAAACGCCAATTATAATCGATATACAAATTAAAATCAATTCATTTTGAATCGATTTCGCTAAAAATTCTTCCATAACAGAATATATAACATTAAATATACAAATTTGATCTTTTATTAACTATCCTATATCAATTTAAATCTAAAATTCTATACGTAAATTTGACTAAATCTAAAATAGTATGGAATTAGGAATAGGAATGTTTGGCGATCTACATATTGATCCTAAAACTGGTTATACACAAACTCCTCAACAACGTATGAGTGAGATTATAGAAGAAG
This sequence comes from Empedobacter sp. UBA5987, assembly GCF_002429865.1. NCBI lineage: Bacteria > Pseudomonadati > Bacteroidota > Flavobacteriia > Flavobacteriales > Weeksellaceae > Empedobacter > Empedobacter sp. UBA5987. The sequence goes on along the minus strand of NZ_DJBB01000022.1, from coordinate 34,653 downwards.
TAAAATTAATGGACGAAATTGGATTAGATTTCTTTGGAATTGGAGAACATCATCGTCCTGATTACGCAGTTTCTTCTCCAGAAATTATTTTGGCTGCTTTGTCTACAGTTACAAAAAATATTAAGTTGGGAAGTGCCGTTTCTGTCATCAGTTCTACAGATCCCGTAAAGTTGTATCAAGATTTTGCTAGTGTTGACAATTTATCGAATGGTCGTGCTGAAATTATGGCTGGACGCGGTTCATTCATCGAATCTTTTCCTCTTTTCGGTTATGATTTAAACGATTACGATGCTCTTTTTGATGAAAAACTTCGTTTACTTTTAGATTTAAATAAAAACGAAGTAATCAATTGGCGCGGAAAATTTAGAATGCCAATTATTAATCAAAGTGTTTATCCAAAGCCTGTGCAAGAAAAACTACCTATTTGGATTGCTGTTGGCGGAACAAAATCATCAATTGTACGTGCTGCAACATTAGGTTTACCTATTATTTTCGCGATTATTGGAGGCAATCCTGCTGATTTTAACTATCTGTTCGAAATTTATAAACAAGTTTATATCGAAAATGGTCATGATATTAAAACGATGCAAATTGGCGTTCACATGCACTCTTTTTTTGGAGAAGATAGCGAAAAAATTGCAGAAGAATATTTTCCAATTTATGGTGCACAAATGAATAGAATTGGAGCAAGTAGAGGTTGGCCAAAATATACAAAACCACAGTTTGACTATGGACGTTCTACAAATGGACATTTGATTGTTGGAGACGCTTCTTTAGCGGTTGATCGTATTTTGAAATATCAGGAAATGTTTGGTTTAACTCGTTTTTCTGCACACATGGACGTGGGAGCGCCAAATCACTTGGATATGATGAAATCTATCGAAATTTTTGGAAAAGATATTCTACCAAAAGTGAAAATGTAACAAAATAAATTTAATTTATAATGACAAAAGACACGATTCGTTTTCGTGTCTTTTTTTATTTTTCGTTAAAATTGAATGAATGAAGAAAATATTAGCCTGTTTTATTGTTTTAGCCAACTTCGGGGTACAAGCGCAAGAAAGTGATTTCAGGACTTGGAATGCCTTAAATATCAATCATAAAATCAATAAAGATTTTAATTTTCAGTCGGATATACAATATCGTTCGTACGAAGATTTAGATCAATTACAACAACTTTTGATTCGAGGAGGAATTGGTTACAACTTAACAGAAAGTAACAATACAATTTTAGCTGGTTACGCCTACATTCAAAACAGAACTCCTACTGCTACAGATGATTATGCTCATAGTCACGAACATCGTTTGTATCAACAATTCAATACAAAACAAGCTTTACAACGTTTTAATTTTGCGCATCGCTTTCGTGTCGAAGAACGCTTTTTAGAAAATAATACACAATTTAGATTTCGTTATCAATTGACTGCAACCGTTCCGCTGAATAATGCCAAATTAATCGAAAATACGTGGTATTTGAAAGCGTATGATGAGATTTTTCTACAAGCTGTAAAAGATAAAACGTTTGATAGAAATCGACTTGGTTTAAGCTTTGGTTACGTTATTTCGCCAACTTTTAGTTTAGAAGCTGGTTATATGCTACAGAGTCAAAAAACATCACACACAGATCAATTGATGATTGGCTTGACAGTTAATAATCTGATAAAATAGAGTCTTATCTTGGTTAGAATAATTTACACTTGATTATATGAAAGTTAAGCTAAATGGAAAAACAAAAGTAAAATGCACTATTTTTATTGATAAATCAATAACTTTATTAAAATAGCTTACTAATTACTCTATAAAATAAGACCAAGGTATATCAAATCTTCCTCGTCTTTCTGCTACTTTAAGCTTTTCTCCTTCAAAACTTGAGTAATACTTTTTATAATCTACTTTTATCTCTTTTTCTATAAATGTATTGTTCCAATCTTCAATTATTAAATAATAACTACTACCTCCTTTACTATTTTTCTTAATTTTTTTCAAAATCTGAGTTTCATAAATTTGAGGAGTAGATTGATCATACTTACAATTAATGAATATAACAGAATAAATAGAAAATACTTCAATTAATATTATGATAAAAACATTATAAACAAAATTTTTCTTGTTGTAAATCAATATTTTAAATTGATTAAAATAATAGATTATTAAGATTAATAACGCTATAACACTCGAAGGAACCCATACATTTTTATAATCTAAGACATTGTAATCCATAGCAGTTCTAATGATTAATCCAAAACAAGATAACATAAAACCTATAGAAATTGTTGGAAGATTTGGTCTAATTTCAGGCTCAATTGAGATCAAACCTCGATAATATCTAACTAAAATGATGCAAAAAATAGGATAAACAAAAGATAAATAAATTAAAATTTCATTAAAAAACTGAAAAACTAATGTACTCAAACCTAAAATGCATCCAATAATATTAATTAATAAAGCCGTTCTTTTCAACGACTTTAAATCAGTAAATTTTTGTTCAATAATAACTAAATCTAAAAAATTCATAAAATCTAAAAATCCGCTCAATGAGCGGATTTTCTATTTGTAATAAAATATATCATTTCCTATTAAGCTTCACAAGAAGAACAAGAAACTAAGTTTGCAACTAATTCCTTAGAAACTGATTGTGAACGCTGATAGTACAATGTTTTTACACCTAATTGCCAAGCTTCGATCATCAAACGGTTAACTTCTTTCACAGGTAAATCTGGTGGAATATTTAGGTTTAATGACTGCGATTGATCTACATATTTTTGACGAATCGCTGCTTGTTGAACAATTTCTAATTGAGAAATTTCTTTGAATGTTTTGAACACATCTTTTTCCTCTTTTGTCAATTGTTCTAAATGTTGCACAGAGCCACCATTCAACATGATTTCGCGCCAAATATCTTCGTTATCGATTCCTTTTTCTTGTAATAATTTAGTCAAATATTTATTCTTACGCATAAAGTTTCCTTTCGATAAACCTGCTTTGTAATAATTTGAAGCAAACGGCTCAATTCCTGGAGAAGTTTGTCCTAAAATCGCAGAAGAAGACGTAGTTGGTGCAATTGCACAAGTTGTTGTATTACGACGTCCGTAGCCTTTTAAAACCTCTGGTTCACCATAAATACGAGCTAATTCTTCCGAAGCTTTATCTGCTTTAGATTGAATATGCTTGAAAATTTCTGTTGTACGTAATTTCGCTTCCATTCCTTCAAAAGGAATCATGTTGCGTTGTAAGTAAGAGTGCCATCCTAATACACCTAAACCTAATGCACGGTGACGTTTTGCAAAACGATTAGCTGATGCTAAATAATGATTTCCTTCTGTTTTTTCGATGAATTCTTGTAAAACTGCATCTAAAAAGAAAATTGCTAAACGTACTGCCTCAGTATCTTTCCATTCATCGTATAGCTCTAAGTTCATAGAAGATAAACAACAAATAAATGATTCATCAGCAGATGAAGGCAACATAATTTCTGAACAAAGATTAGAAGCATTAATTGACATTCCTAAATCTTTGTAAACCTGTGGTTTATTTTTATTTACGTTATCTGTAAAGAATAAATATGGTAATCCTTTTTCTTGACGTGATTCTAAAACTTTCGCCCAAATTTGACGTTTATCCGCATCTCCATCAATCATTTCTTGCATCCAATAATCTGGCACACAAACACCATAAAATAAATTCTGAATTGAACTTCCTATCGATTTAATTTTCAAAAATTCTTCGATATCATCATGATCAATATCCAAATAAGCCGCAAAAGCTCCACGACGTGTAGAACCTTGAGAAACCACATTCATCGCAGAATTGAACAATTCCATAAACGAAACAGCACCACTACTCTTTCCGTTATCTGTAATCGCCGCTCCACGCTCACGCAATTCACCAAAATAACCAGAAGTACCACCACCGATTTTAGTTTGCATAATAACTTCTCCTAATTTATGCGTAATTCCTTCAATACTATCTGGAATATGAACATTGAAACAAGAAATTGGTAAACCACGCTCTGTTCCCATATTTGCCCAAATTGGAGATGATAAACTCATCCAACCTCTTTCTATCATTTCTTTGAAAGATTCTTGCAATTCTGGTTTGTATAAACGTTTTGCAGCCGCAGCCGTGATACGATCTATAGCTCCTTCAACTGTTTCCCCTTTCAATAAATAACCTCTATTCAAAATTTGTTCAGATTCAGAGTTTTTCCACCATAATTTTGGTGCTTCACCGTCAAAAAATATATTTTGAATGTCGTCGTGTGGTATTGGATTGTCCATAGCTTTAGAATTTATAATGATGTGATATTGTTAAATAATTTTATTTATAGTTGTGTTTTTGATAAAAAGTTTTGGCGGTTTAAAATAAATCGTCTGCCGAAATACTTTTGTCATGTTTAGTATAATCTACTGGTCTTTTTGCGAAAAAATCGTCTAAACTACTCGCAAAAACTTCTTCCTCAAACCAAGCCATCGGTTTATACTGTTCTTGGGAAATATGAAATATTTTTTTGTATCCAATTTTAGCAATTGCTTCATCAATACGGTATTTCATATAGTTTAATAAATCTGCTTTTGAGTAATAACCAAATTCTCCTTTCTCGAAAATCCAATCTAACATCATTTTTTCTTGGTCAATATAACCACGAACAGCAGTTTCTACCCAATTTTGATCTAATTCCTCTGGTAATAAACCTTCTTCACGAATTTTATTAATCAAATAAATCCCCGCATTTGCGTGAATTTGCTCATCTGTAGATGTCCAAGCAATGATGTTTGCAGTATTTTTCATTAAACCGTCAAAACGAGTAAATGCCAAAATATTTGCAAATTTCGAGAACAACGAACTATCTTCGATTACCAATGCAAAGAACAATAATTTCTCTACAATTGATTTGCTCTCGTCACGCATAATTTCGCCAACAAACGTATTATAGCTTTTGAAAATTGGATTTTGTAAGGCTACATTAAATTCATCCAAATAACCATTTACCTCCAAAATACGCGAATATGCTTCACTGTGTCTAAACTCACATTCTGCAAAAGTAGCACCTAATCCATTCAATTCTGGTTTTGGAAAATAGTGATACAAATCTCCCCAAAATCCTTTTACTGTAACCTCAACTTGGGCAATTGATAAAATAGAACGTTTGTGAATTTCGCGTTTCGCATCATCTAAATTAGCATGATAATCTTGGATATCTGAAGTAAAATCTACTTCTCCATGTACCCAATATGCTTTTTGGATTGCTTCTGTAAAGGTTAAAATTTCAGGATATTCAAATGGTTTATAATTTACCCTTTTATCAAAAATAGACATAGTTTTTTGGACTTTTTAGATTAATAAACTTTGATAAAAACGATTTTTTCTTCCAAATAAATTAAAGTTGGTTCTTTTATTTTATTTAGAAATTTGAACCTCAATAGGGTTACATTTTCGTTTCAATTACTCATCGATTCTTTCAAAATTAAGATAAGATTTTACAATTAAAAATTTTGTAATCTTAAAAATTAAAAAGGTTATCAACAAGTTGTTAATTATCTGATTATTAATCGATTATTTTCGTATTTTTATTCGTTATAATTTAATAATTTTTATCAAAATAACAACTATAACTTGGATTAATTTTCTATAATTTAACACAAAAAAATAGGCAAGCCTTGTTGTAGACTTGCCTAAAGAATATGATTAAATTCTAAATTTTATCTTGCAATATTTACTGCACGCGTTTCACGAATTACAGTTACACGAACTTGACCTGGATAAGTCATTTCGTTTTGAATTTTATCTGAAATTAAGAACGATAATTCAGCTGCTTTTGTATCATCAACTTTATCACTTTCTACAATCACACGCAACTCACGACCAGCTTGAATCGCGTATGCTTTTTCTACACCATCAAAGTTAAGAGCCGTAGCTTCTAAATCTTTTAAACGTTGCATATACGATTCCACAACTTGACGACGAGCACCTGGACGAGCACCAGAAATCGCATCGGCAACTTGTACAAGTGGTGAAATTAAAGAAGTCATCTCAATTTCGTCGTGGTGAGCTCCAATCGCGTTAATTACATCTGGATGTTCTCCATATTTTTCTGCCCATTGCATACCCAAAATTGCGTGAGGCAATTCAGATTCTTGCTCCGGAACTTTACCAATATCGTGTAATAAACCTGCACGTTTCGCTAACTTAGGATTCAATCCTAATTCCGCAGCCAACGTTCCTGCTAAATTTGCCACCTCACGAGAGTGTTGCAACAAGTTTTGACCATAAGAAGAACGATATTTCATTCGTCCAACGATACGAACCAAATCTTTGTGTAAACCGTGGATTCCTAAATCTAAAATTGTTTTCTTACCAACTTCGATGATTTCGTCCTCGATTTGTTTTGTTGTTTTCGCAACAACTTCCTCAATACGTGCTGGGTGAATACGTCCGTCTGTTACTAAACGATGTAAAGATAAACGAGCAATTTCACGACGAACAGGATCGAAACAAGAAAGGATAATCGCTTCTGGCGTATCATCAACAATGACTTCAACTCCTGTAGCAGCTTCTATTGCACGAATATTACGTCCTTCACGACCAATGATACGTCCTTTGATTTCATCAGATTCAATGTTAAACACAGAAACTGCATTTTCTATCGCTTGCTCTGTTCCGATTCGTTGAATAGAAGAAATTACAATTTTACGCGCTTCATTTTTCGCATCTAATTCAGCCTCTTCCATAATTTCTTGGATATGAGCTTGTGCTTTCGTTCTTGCTTCGTCTTTCAAGACTTCAATCAATTCAGCACGTGCTTCATCAGCAGAATAATTCGAAATTTTTTCAAGTATTTCTACTTGTTTTTTGTGCATCGTATCCACTTCTTTTTGCTTAATATTAAGCTTTTCTGTTCGTGCTTGTATATTTCCTTTCTCAGATTTAATCTGATCTTTTTGTTTCTGAATTTCTACTAAGTCCGTTTTGATTCTCTCTTCACGTTCTTTTACTTTAAGCTCAGCATCAGCTACTTTTCTTTCACGTTGATTAACAACTTCTTCGTGTTTAGATTTTAATTCTAAAAATTTTTCTTTGGCTTGAAAAATTTTCTCTTTTTTAATGGCTTCACCATCTTTCTCAGCATCATTAATCAAATTTTGTGCTTTGCGAGTTGCTTCGTCAATCAGTTCTTGATTCTGTTTATCAACTGATTTTTTTGATAAGAAATATCCCACCGCTGCACCTATGATTAATGTAACAATTGCAATAATTATTGTCATAATTGGGTCCATAGATTATGTAATGTTTATATATAAAAAAACCTACATTAGTAAAGTATGTTTTGAGTTAACTCCTGTAAACAGGATTTGAGTTAGTCCGTCAGTCAAGTATCCGCTGTCAAATAAATGAACCTAAAAGGTTGCGGCCCGCTTTCCGAACGGTGTTCACTCGGTAACAAAACTAGTGTTGAGTTAACCAAAATAGCTAGAACTAATGTAGGAATATTGTTTAGTGGACAGTTTCACAACTGTCAGAACTTCTCTTATTTTGCGATTGACTGATCAATCAATTCTAATAACTTCGAAATGCGCTCTGTTGTCATTTCTTCGTTATCTTTCACTTGCTTTTTCAGCTTTGCTTCGCGTAAAGCTAACTGAATTGTCACCATTGCAAGCGCGTCTTGTTTGTCAGAAACAGCGTACTTTTGTTCAAATTGTTTCAAAATACCATTTATTTCTTCTGCACAAGAAAGTAACATTTCTTCCTCGTCAGAATTAATCGTCATTGGGTAATGACGTGAAGCAATTTTTATCTCAATTCGTTGAGTTGACATTCTTTTATTAATTATTAGTTTTAATTTGAGCGATGCACGTATCGACTTCTTTTATTAATTTGTTCATTCTTTGCTTCATCATTTGTTTGTACTCCTGATTTCCGCTCATTGCATTAACGACTTTTAATCGTTTTACTTCCTCATTTAAATTTAAGTTATTCGCTTGCGAATCTCTCAATTTATTTTTCAATCGGGCATTTTCTTCTTTTAGAGAATTGATTTCATTTTGCAATTTTTCCAATTCTTGTATCGAGTTTTCAGCGCCCTTCAATATATCTTTATAATTCCCAAGTTGGCCTAAAACACTTAAAACTTTGTTTTCAAGTTCATTAAATTTCACCATTTTTTCCATCTCCTGAGAATTTCAATTATTCTAGCTTCTATTGCAAAAATAGTATTTTTTTACTTCTAATCAATACAAAAACCTAAATATTATCAGTTTTTTCTTATTCATTTGACAAATAGAGATTTACTTATATTTTTTGTTTCGTTTCTTTATTCTTCACTACTTTCACAACATACTTGATACTAAAAAACAAAAACAATACCGAAAGAATAGTTGGCAGAAATTGACAGAAAATAATCAAAATTGATTTGAAATGATACATTCCATCTTTCCAACTTTGTTTTAACTCATATCCTAAGTTGATTTCTCTATACGCTTTCAGATCGGTTTGTGGTAAAATATTCGTTACAACTCGTGGTTCTTCTGATAATTGATATGCAATAGTCGCATAAGAAATCGCATCATTTATCAACGCTTTGTTGACTTTATTTTCGATTTGTTGCGAAATTTTAACTGCTTTATTGTTTTCATTTTTCAACTCATTCTCATATTTCTCAAAGGTCATTTCTTCATTATTAATTAAAATATGATCGATAATAATTCCTTTCTCCACTGCAAATTTGACATGCTCGCGCAATTTATTTGACGGAACTTTCAATTCAATCAAATAAGAACGTTGAATTTTGTCTATTTTCTTAACGCTTTCTTCAGATAATTCAACTATATCCAAAGTTTCTTTGCAAAGTGTTGATTTTATTGGGTTAGTTACTCATATTATAACATTTGATACAACATAAGTACAACAATTGGAAAAGTATGTTTTAAGTCTTTGTTGAGCATAGATTTTAAGCCATAAAAAACGAAATTTTAACATTTGATATAGACTTAAAAATGCGAAATTCGAGCATATAAACCGACTTTATTTAACTGAGCAGTACGATTCATCAACTGATATTCTGCTAATTTGGAACAATAATAGTCTCTTGATGCTTTGGCATATCCATTTTGAAGCAACAATTCATTCAAACATTCGCCTGATTCCAGGATGACATAACCTAATTACCTATGATAAAAATCGTAGGCATTTTTTATTTCTGTAAGTATGGTTACTCTATCTCCAACACTCAAAACGTTAGTTAGGTAATTTCTTGCGTCTCATCCTAACTCGATCAACAAACTAGCAGGAAGATGCGTTTTTTCTTCATCTATTTTTAATTTTCTATTCTTTCGGATTTCTGGTGCATCTATTCCGTATAATCGAATTTCTTTTTCTTCTTTCGAAAAAGCGTGTTTAACCACCAAAGTATCTGCATCTTTGATTTCCAATACATTATAAAATGTTTCCAGGTAACAAGGTTCTTTAGCACTGTATTTCATTGTATTGCAATTAGTTACATATTGTCTATACAAATTTAATTATTCAACTTTGTAATAGTATTATTCTCAAATGTTTAACTAATAAATTTAAAGTTATGGCAAGACAAAAAGGACTAATGAAGTACATCGGAACCATTGGAGATGTACGTCATTTTAAAATTAAGGGACAACCAGGTTTTTATGCCGGTATGGTTGGTGGTCCAACTGCTCAGCAGGTAAAATCTGCACCTGAGTTTGAACGTACTCGTGAAAATATGAATGAGTTTGGTGGTTGTGCAAGAACTGGAAAATCGTTGCGTACCGCTCTTTCTCAAGTCATGAGTAAAATGGCAGATAGTCAAGTTACAGGTCGATTAACTTCAGTTATGAAGAAAATCAACTTAGAAGATGGTACAGAAGCCAGAGGTTATCGTAAAGTTGAAGTTTCTACTCAACGCCAATATTTAATTGGTTTTGAGTTTGATAAAAAGCTTTCGATTAATGGTGTTTTTAATGCGCCTTATGATGTGGAACACAACGTTGATAGAAACGAAGCGGAATTTATTGTTGCAGCATTTAATCCTGCTGAATTGATTTCTGCTCCTGCTGGTACTACACACTTTCGTTTAATTAATGCCTTGGCTGTTTTATCGGATTTCTCGTTCAATCCTACAACTGGAAATTATGAGCCTGACGATGCTATTAATAACGAATTAAATGTTGTTGAATACTCGGCTTATATCCCGTTAAATGTTCCGTATGCCGGAAGTACGATTTCGGCAGCTTTACCAGGTGCGCCAACTTTGGCAAACAATGTTACGGTTGTGCAATGTATCGGTATTGAATTTTTTCAAGAAGTCAACGGAAATTATTATCCTTTCGCCTCTGGAAACTGCTTGAAAATCGAAGATGCTTTTTAAGCTGTTGGTTGGTTAAAGAGTCTTTTCGATTTGAAAAGGCTCTTTTTTGTTTCACCTTAATTGAATAAATAATGCATGTAAAAATTGTGCGTGTGGCTCAAGGGAAGCAAAGTACGTTGAGCCATTTATACATTGATGGAATCTTTCAATGTTATTTTTTAGAAGATAAAATACGAGCCGATAAGATACCGAAGCAAACTGCAATACCTACGGGTGATTTTAAATTGATTGTCAATTCTTGGGGCGGTATGAATACCAAGTATAAAAATCTAATGGGTAAAGTTCACGAAGGTATGATTGAAATTGATCAGCTTCCGAATTTTGATTATGTATATATCCATATCGGAAATACGTATTTACAAACTGCAGGATGTCCGTTGACTGGGTTTGGTTTTGAATTGATCAATGGTGATTATCAAGTTACCCATAGTCGTAAAGCTTATGATATGGTATATCCTAAACTTTTGAAGATTGCCAAAAGCAAAGAAAATCAAATTCGAATCGAGAATAATTTTCAATTCTAAAATCAGAAGTTATGGAAAATGAATTGGTTTTAAATGTCCTTTTCGGTTCAGTTTCAAGTTTATTATTGGCAGTGGTTGCCTACTTTATTAAGCAATTACACGCTGATTTTAAAAAAATGGAAAAGGATATTACAGAAGTAAAAACGATGGCTTTATTGATCAAAACTGAATTTAAAAACAGTTATGATTTACTCAGTCAGCGTGTAGAATATTTAGAATCAAGAATTACAACTCTTGAAATGTTGAATCTTAAAAATAAACGTGATGAAAAAGGATAGTTTAAATTTAGTTGAGCGTGTAACCAATGAAACACCAAAATGGTTTAAAATCGTTCGTAATGTTGGATTAGCTTTAACTGCGATTAGCGGTACTATCTTAGCTGCTCCTGTTGTTCTTCCAGCTACTGTCATTACAGTTGCAGGATATTTGGCTTTAGGTGGTGCAATCGCCAGTGCTGTTGCTCAAACTGCTGTAAAGATTGATGAAGCAGATAATGATCCAAATAAAAAATAGTCTAAAAAGACCTTATCAGGACTTTCAGGACTTTTTGAAATCTCATCTTAATAGGTGAGATTTTTTTATGCGTGATAACTGCACCCAATTATTTATAGAGGTGGAATATGTACGCCTTATGTCCGAATCGAAGTCGGAACGTTGTCGAAAAAGTGGAATCGGATTGAGGAAATCGAAGAAGTGGTTTTGGTTCAAATTCAATGTTTTTTGAAAAGAAAAAAAGAGAAAAAAAAGAAAGCCATCAAATCAGGATTGGGGTTTTAAAGGCAAGGTTTTCGAGCAAAATACTACCCGAATGGGTGGAGATTTTGTGAGAAACCCGAAGGGCTTGACCTTGACGTAAAACGACCACTCACTAACTTTGCTATCTTTTTTGTGAATTTTGGTGTGTCTATTTCGGATAAAACGCACTGGGGCAACTCGCGCAGGTGAAGAAAAGCAAATCAACTTTAAAATAAGGTGGCGAGGGAATGTAGCTGAACATCCGATAGGATGTTTTGCTACACCGAGCCAATTGGTGTGGGCTAATAAGCTATCAAGCAGCACAAAAGTGAGGGGTTACGGAACACGTTAGTGTGTAGTACCGAACGATGTGATGCGACTAGCGGTTTAGCGCAATACACCAATGTACCTTACTTAAAAACTTTTGCTTTTTCTGAACCTGCAACCGCTTTCTTGGGTGGCGGGGGTGCGTGGCATTTAAACCCGAAGCTTCTCAAGCTTGATAGGGTCATTTAATATTTCGTAAGTCTTGAATATCTTCTTATTTTAATCTTCGATTTATATTACTACTAATAAACATTTCATTCTTTTCTTCAGAAATAATTTCAATAAATCGTTCATAATGCTTCAGTACATCAGAGATAAGCTCATTTTTAGTAAATAACTGAACATCATAACCTTCTCTATCGTCACCAAAATATGATTTAGGATAAAAAGTCCGGTTATTTTCTATATCTGGCAAATTATCTTCATTAAGCAAATAATCCGATATAATTTTTGAATCACTCATCACACCGTAAATAAAATTATTTACTACATCATATTTTATTTCAATTTCAGCCCTCTCAGGATTTTCATAAAAATTTATTTTCGCAGCAATACCATTTTTAGCAAACTCTTTTTGCAAATCCGAAAATGATTCATATACAGTTGTTTTAATGAAAGCACTAACTGATTCCTTATCATTGAATGAAACAATTTGTTGTAATCTTTCTCGCCAAGAGGCTCCCGACCAAGGAATAGTAGATACTGAAAAATCACGTTCATAATAGCTTTTATCAATGGACAAAGCCTTAACAAGGCTTACAATAAATAATAACATAATAATGGAAAACGGTAAAGCTGTAATTAGTGTCATACTCTGTAAAGCAGCCAGTCCCCCAGCGTTAAGTAATAATAATGCTAGTGCAGAAAGTAAAATCCCCCATCCTACAGTTTGCCATTTAGGAGAATTCTTGGCATTTTTAGTAGCAATACTATTCATTACAAACATTCCAGAGTCTGCGGAAGTTACAAAAAAAATGATGATAATAGCAATAGTAAAAAAACTAGCTATATTTGTTAATGGTAAATATTCTAGAAATCGAAACATCAGGGCGTCTGGGTTGCTGGCTAATTGACTCAACACCCCATCAGCGACATTAACATCAAACCATATCGCACTATTACCAAAAACAGACATCCATATAAAATTGAATAAAGTTGGTATAATCAACACTGCTACAATAAACTCTCTTATTGTTCTTCCTTTTGAAATCTTAGCAATAAACAATCCTACATAAGGAGACCACGAAATCCACCATGCCCAATATAATATTGTCCAATCATAAAACCATGGTTGCATTTCAGGTTCATAAACATGTGTGTTAAAAGTAAGGTTAAAAAAGTTACTGATATAATTTCCAATACCATCTGTAAAACTACCTATCAGATAGATGGTAGGGCCAAGAATCAAGACGAAAAGTAAAAGCATCGCAACACTAATAATATTGATGTTACTTAATATTCTTACACCTTTATCAACTCCACTTATAGCAGAAATGATAGAAATCGAAACTAATACTACTACAATCAATACTTGATAAATAAAACTACTCGTTGGTAAAACTCCCAATATTTCCAAACCAGAATTGATTTGAACCACACCAAATCCCAAAGTAGTAGTAATACCGAAAAAAGTACTGCATAGTGCAAAAACATCAATCGTATTTCCCCATTTACCTTTGATTTTATCTTTTAGTAAAGGATAAAAACAACTTCGTAAAGAAAGTGGTAAACGGTAACGATAAGTAAAATAAGCTAAAGACAATCCAACAATACAATAAATTGCCCAAGCATGGATACCCCAATGAAAAAATGTATATAATTGTGCATCTTTGGTACGCTGTACTACTGAATTTCCAGCAAAAACTTCATTAGAGTAATGTTGCATCGGCTCAGCAACGCTGAAATACATCAGTCCAATACCCATACCTGCAGCAAATAGCATTGAAATCCATGAAAAGAAAGAATAGTCTGGTTTACTATCGTTCCTTCCTAAACGTATATTACCATATTTACTAAAAATTAGATAGATCAAAAAAATCACAAAAATCGTAACCGACCAGATATAAACATAATTGAGATTAATGAAAATAAAATTCTTGACAGTATTTAGTAAGCTTTCAGTAAGTTTTGGATAAATTGCAGATAACAAGCATATTCCAATAATAAAAATTAAACTTGGAATGACTACGCCTTTACTTAATGTGGTTTTTATTTTGGTAATTTTTATCATACAGTTTAGAATTGTTTAATAATAATTTTTTCACGTGTCGTACTTCATCACTTCGTAGACCTTAAATATAATTATTTTAGTTTTGATTTTAGTACTTCATAAGGAGTTTTTGTAATCTTCCCCTTGTTAAGAACACTTAAAAGTAGAGTTTTTATNNCCTTACCATATTTCAATAAAAAGTTTCTAGGAGAAAGATATTGCAAAGAACAATGTGGTCTATTGAAATTATAAAAGTTTTCCCATTATTCTATTTTTGATTTAGATTGACATCATCAGTATAGCTTCTCCTCTTAATCTCAAATGCCTAACGAGCATTTTTGTGTGTAACGAAAAGCCGTTCAAAAATGGGCTTGACTGAAAGGAAAGCTTATTTTAGGCTTGGTTTTGCGGAGTTGGGTGAATGGTATGCTTCGCTTAGATATTAGATACTAGATATTAGCAATTAGATTATTACTGGGCTTGAAAAATGTATGGATAGTGAAATGAACCTAACGGAGTAAATCGTTAGCGCAAAAATGATTGTGGCAATATATTCAGACTTCAACAAGGGCAAAAAACGATTTTTGATACAAGGATTATCGGACAGGTAAGGGAGGGGCTATTTTGCATAATGTGATTATAGCGGGCTTGTCCCCGTTAGCCCGTTCAGGAGGCTATAATGCCACGTTATGTAAACATAGCTTTGGTGGGGCGGCTGGTTGCTCCCTGCTTGGGTATTTAATGGATTAAGTTTTTTTGCTTTTGTTGGCAATTATAGTGATTAGTAGTTAGTAAATAGTAGTTAGTAAATAGTAATTATTGGGTATGATTATAAAACTTATTATTAATGGGTTTTATAATTCATTTTCACCTCTTATTTCTCGATACAATTTTCTTTTGCTAAAGCAACGAAAATCACTCGAAATGACAAAAAAAGCCCCAACTGAATTATTATTGAGTTGGGGAGTTTATTATGTAAGAAGCAAAACTGGAATGGAACCGCAGTTGCTTTTTTGTTGTTGCCCTATACACTTACAAACTTTGCAAATAGGCGTGTACGTTCTACTGATTATCAATAACTACCTGATGTATAATTTTGTTGTGTAAACTTTTAAGCTAATGTCGTCTCTAATTTGTGCTTTATTTTTTGCCAATTAGGAAGGAAGTCTGTTAATAGGTTATAAAATTCCTTTGAGTGATTCGGGTGAATTAAATGACATAATTCGTGAAGAATAACATACTCAATACAAATTTTACTTGCTTTAATTAGTTCTGTGTTCAATAAAATATTTCCATTTGTTGTGCAACTTCCCCAACGTTTTTTTAAAAATTTGTGACTTAATGAAATTTCATATTCTTTAAACCTTGGGAACTCTTCTAATAATTTTTGTAATAATTCCGAGAAAACAACATCAGCTTTTGATTTATAGAATTTTGTAATAATTGGTTCTACATCCTCTTTTGTTGTTTCAATATGCATCAATCCTTTAGCTAATGAAATTGTATTGTAGCCTTTCTCTTTTTTAGTTATTTTCAATTTATATTGACGACCTAAATATCGATGCGTTTCACCAGGTATGTAAATTTTATCAGACGTAAATGGCCTATATAATTCAAATGCTTTTTGTTGTTGAATGACCCATTTTGATTTAGGTTTCACCTTCTCTAAGATAATATCTAAAGGCGTATTTGAAGGAGCTGTAATTTGCACATTACCTTCTGGAAACACTCTTAAATCTAATGTCTTTCTATTTGAATATAAAACCTCTGCTTCAATAGTCTTACTCCCATATCTATATTCAATCTTATCCATCAATCCATCTGTTTTTTTGCAATTTTAATTACTTCTTCTATAAAAGCATCAATTATATCAAAAGGAATGTTTTGCTCTAATTGTAAGGAAATACCATAGAAATAATCGTCTAATTCATTCCAAATTTTCTTTTCTAAATCAGCATTTGATTTCCAATCTACAATTGGTTTGTCACCCTCTAAAACAACCCCTTCAATTAAAGATCTTACCTCTAAAGCAATATCCGCATTTTGATTATTATCTTTTAAATGCTCTGATAATTTATCATTTATGAAATTATAAAATGCAATCGCAATCTTATTATCTGCAATACTTTTCGGTACATTGTCTTGCTTACCATTAATAAACGTATTTTCAATATCCTTGATTCTGTTTAAGTATTCAGCCTCATTAATTCTACTTTGCTTGTATTCTTGAATGGTTTGCTTAATTAAATCTGACAACTTAGTATAGAAAATAGGATCTTCTTGCATTTTAATGCTAATCCCTTTTGATGTACGCGAAGCAATATGATCTGCTTTAGCTGCACTACCAATTAACTTTTCTACTTCATCATCACGTTGTTGTTTATTAAAAATATCTATAGGTTGGGTAATTTTTAATACTTCACCATCTGTAACAATGTGTTTATCAATTAATTTTTGAACTTGCTTTTCATATTCTTTATAATCAATATCATCAAAATATCTTCTCTTAACATCGATGCGCAATTGGATAAAGAACTTGCTTTCTTTTTTGTATTTTTCAATGATTTCATCATTTTTACTATCATTGAACTGTACGGTAGACATCGCTAAATTAAACAAACGAAGAAACTTAGATAATTTTTCGTAAAATGTATGGCGCATTTCTTCATCACCTAATAAAACAGCATAAGCTTCTGTATCAAACTTATTCTTTACTGTTTTAAAAACATCCCATAATTCTGAATATGCTTGAGGCAATTGATTTATTAATTCGTTTACATTGGTAACAGAACCTTTTACGTCTTCTTTATCTAACTCATTATCCCCAGAATAATCTTCGATAGCTTTGTCTAAATTTTCTAAGTTTCCGTAATAGTCGATGATTAACCCATAATCTTTTCCTTCGTGTACACGATTAACCCTTGCTATCGCTTGCAATAAGGTATGATCTTTTAAATTACGTGTTAAGTACAATACACGATTTATAGGCGCATCAAACCCTGTTAATAATTTATCAACCACAATGATAATTTCGGGATGTTCTTGTTTTTTGAATGATTTGATGATATTTTCTTCATAATCTTTATGATTACCGTACTTATCAATCATTGCTTTATAAAACTTCTGCACTACGTCTTCGTTTTCAACATAAGCATCGTCATTATCTTTGCGGCTATCAGGAGCTGAGATTACAACTTCTGAAGTTACTTTACCAATCTCCTTTAAATAATTATGGTACATAATGGCGGTGGTTTTATTTGGAGCTACTAACTGTGCTTTAAAACCAGTACCTTGTATGAATTCAGTAAAATGATCTGAAATATCCCAAGCTCGATCATAAATTACTTGATCAGATTTATTAATCGTGTTTTTAGAACTGAATTTTCTTTTTAAACTTGCTTTACCATATTTGGTTAAAGGTTCAGAAACTTTTTCAAAATAATTATCTAAAGGCTTTTCGTTTACAGTGATGTCGTTGTGACGCCCTTCATAAAACAAAGGCAATACCGCTCCATCTTCAACTGCATCTTTAATGGTGTACTCATCGATAACGCCTCCGAATTTTTTAGCTGTATCCTTTTCAGACTTCATCAAAGGAGTTCCTGTAAACGCAATAAAACAAGCATTAGGAAACGTTTTTTGCATTTTTACGTTGAAGGTACCGTATTGACTACGATGCCCCTCATCAATCAATACAAATATTTCAGAAGAAGTAAAACCTTCAGGTGCTTTTGCAACTGCTGCTTTAAACTTGTTTATGATGGTTGTAATTACAGCATCAGATGAACTGTTTAACAAATCGATTAAATGTTTACCCGTAGAAGCTTCGACTACATCAATTTTACATTTTTTAAACGTATCTGTAATTTGATCGTTTAGGTCGATACGGTCTGTAACTAAAACTATTTTAGGGTTTTTAATCTTTTTATTTAAAGCAATCATTTGAGCAAGCATCGCCATAGTCAATGATTTTCCACTACCTTGTGTATGCCAAATGACACCTCCACGACGCTTACCATCAGTACCCACTTTTTCAATTCTTTTAATTGTTTTTTTAATACCGAAATACTGTTGGTAACGTGCTATTTTTTTAATACCATCATCATATAAAACATATTGATACATTAATTCTAAGAAACGTTCAGGACGACAAATTGAATAGATCATTTTGTCTTGTTCTGTAAGCATTACAACATCTTTTTCTAATTCATTAAAACGTTTAAAAGTAGATGCATATCTTGTTTTAAATATTTCAGTACGCTCATCATTAGGTAATGGAACTTGCTTTATCTTATTTAACTCTTGAAGAAAATCTTGTTCCATATACTTCTTCGTAAATTTTTCAATCCAAACGTTCCAGAATTCTTTTGGCGTACCTGTAGTTGCGTATTTAGCTTCATTAACAGCTAATCCCATCACTAAATTAGAGTACACATACAAATCACGAATGCCATCCTCTTTTTGATTTCTTAAATTCTGAGAAATCGCTTCATCAATAGGAGATTTTATTGCATTGGATTTACATTCAATGATACCTAAAGGCAATCCGTTGACAAACAAAACAATATCTGGTCTATACGTGTCTGAACGATTGGAACGCGTTACTGCAAACTCTTCTGAAACATGAAAAATGTTGTTTTCAGGTTTTTCCCAATCGATATATTTAAATGAAAAACTCTTGCGATCTCCATTAATGGTTTGCTCAAAAGATTTACCTAACGTTATTAAGTCATAAAAATGTTGATTGGCATTAATATATCCTAAATGAATGGGTAAATCTTTCACTTCATTTATAGCCAAGTTTATATTTGCATCAGAAAATGGATGTTTTTCGCCTTTGTAATTAATACTATTGATCTTAGCTAATTGCTCTTTAAGAATCGGAGTTAATAACACATTGCTGGTACGGTTATCTCTTAAAACTAAAGCTTGTTCTGGTGAAATATATTTGTACCCCAGCTTCATCAATAATTGAATGGCTGGGATTTGACTGATGTGATCTTCTTGGTATGATGGTGTCATTTATAATATTCGTTTGGTTGGGTATTTAGTAAAAATTTCTCTTAAGCTTCTCTTAAGTCTTCTCTTAAATTTTAATTTTCAAGGTTATTTGGCTAACATCCATTTGGATTCTTTTGCTGTTCCATTATTTATTATCTTACCAGATTTTCTCAATTCAGTTATCAAATTCCCAACTTTATTCTTCTTTTGTTCCTCGGTCATTACATCCGGAAGTTTTTTCCATAATAACTCGTCTATATCTTTTCTTGTCACCTCTTTATGCTGAGTAATTGATTTGATGATTAAATCTAAATAATATTGCTTATCAAAAGCCTTGTTTTTTGTATAGTCAGCTTTTAAACCAGTTTTCTTAGCTACATTTAAACTAATGTGATAATTCGGTTTTCTACCTTCGATTAATTTTCTTCCTCTTAAATATTTTTCTTCCTCTGAAGAAATAGCTATCTTTTTTTGAACTTTATCTAATAATATAATATCCTCTAAACTCAAGTCCTTATTCTTTGCTAATAATCGAGCGTAGTCCATATCTAAGATTTCCCCAGGAATAGTTACTTTTACTTTATTATCAGAAAAATCGTAATCCGGCATTGGGAAATAACGAACTCGTTGATAATTGAATATTTTCTTAATTCCCCCACCAGCTGTTTCCACCATTTTTAGATTAAACATTGCTGTAGCTAAAAATTTATTACGATAAAACTCCTCTGGTGCATCTTCTATTACCACTTTTTCAACCGAACCAGGAATAAATGTACCATAATTCGTGAATATTAATTTATCATCTGATTCTATGATATTAATTCTTGCACCTTTTGTATAGTCTTGGTGTGCTATACAGTTATTAATAGCCTCGCGAATCGAAAAAGGCTCATATTTGGAAACTTCTTCAGGAAAAATCGTACCTTCCTTCATATATCGATACTTGATATTACGAATTTTAGCAAACACTTTTTCTACAGATAAAATTAAAGGCATGCCATAAATCTCGTGATCAATATCATTATTTTCTTTATCTACTAATTTCCATCTTATTTTCACTTCAGCAGGAGCTAGAAGATGTTCTGACTCATCTTTACCTAAAAGAATAAGCGCAGTACGTGTAATTTTACCCTTGATAGTTAATTTAGCTTTGTTAAGAAAAGTAATGGTATCCCAACTTTCCATCTCTTCCGCCTTGTCTGGAAATTTACTTTTAAAGTTTTTACGCGCAACCGTAATAGCTTCTTCGTCTAAATCAGATAAATCAGCATTAGCCACTATTCCTTGACTCCAATCTTCCAAAACTGCTTGAGCTCTAATACGTTCTAACTTTTCAAGATTCAAAGGACAAAGCTCTTCACCATCACGAGCGTAATAATGTCCATCGAATGCGATTGGTAAACCACGTGGTGCGGCTGGTATTTGAAACATCAATATACGATTACCTTCACGCTCCAGTTCGTAAATATCTATATAAGTAATGCGGTTCGTAGTCTTATTTGCTATTTCACCTTTAAGTTTGTCTAAATCAGTTCTATTTTTTCGATATTGAGTACCAACAACATTATGTTTTTTATCTTCAATACCAAAAACTAGCCAACCAAATGGTTTATTTTTCAAATTAGCTTCATTACTAATAGCCGAAAAATACTTTCCAAGTTTAGTGAAATCATATTGATTTTTAGCTTCTTTAAATTCTACAACTTCATTTTCAGATGATAGTGCTAATAAATCATCCAGTATATTTTCAATATTCATAATTTGTTTTTTGTTAATTCATTTAGTATTATACCGTACGTACTTTACCGGTTAATAATTGCTGCATTAATCCTTTCTTTTGAAGTTTTAATGCCTCTAGTTTTTGTTGGTATTGTTTTACTTCTTGGTTGGCTGTGTTTAGGATTTCAGCAATGGCGTTTTGTTCTTCTAATGAAGGAAATGGAATTTCTAACTCTAAAAAATTAGAAAGATGTACCCTCTTTTTTTCTAATAAAGAACCTATCGCTATACGATCATAAAGATTGATGAATAAATCAGTTTTAAAAAGATTCGTGTAATAATCCAAGTTTACGTTTTCGTCAGTTTTATAAATAGAATTATAATACGCCGAAACAGATACAATCTCATCGATATTTGATTTAGCTATAGCTCCAAATCTTAAATTCATCGGATTGAACAGAATATCATTTGGATAGATCAACTTATATTCATTTGACTCTTGATCTTTCAATAAAAAAGAGCGTTCATATCTATCTGTTTTTTCTGTTAATCCTTTTTCAATCGTCAAACTAAACAAAGGATATTTTGATTGATCATTAGATTTTTCTTTTCTTTCCTTGAATATTGTTTTTACTGTTTTTATTTCCCAATCTATTGGATATTTACTTCCTAAATTCGTTTTATGAAATTTAGAGTTTTCTTTATTTTTTACACGTTTTTTACCCGTCAATAACGAAAACGCCAACGCCTTATTTCTAGCTTCTAGTTTTTTGATGATAGTATCGGTATCTTGGATGGCTTTATCCCACGTGGATAAAACTTCAGCAATTTTTTGTTGCTCTGGGAGTGGGGGAAGTGGGAAAGAGAATTGTTTTAAATCACTTCCGTTAATAGAATTTATAGTTGCTCCTAAATTTTTATTAATATGATTTTGATAAATATCAGATTTAAAGCAATGATATAAATATGAGTTCAATTCACTTCTATAAATAGACATAAATGCACCAAAAGCCATTCCTTTAGCTTCTTCAGTTATTAATGCATTTTTACCAATTAAAGATTTACTTCCATTTCTAACACAAATTAATATATCATTTAATTCTACAGGATTGTATTTTAGATTCGTTGATTTCACAAAGACATTATCATCAAAAACTAAATTGTCATTTTGAATGTTCGAAGATCTTAATACTAATATTCCTTCATTTTCGTCTACGATATCCTTTGGAGAATAAGTTAAACCATTTAAAATTTCTCCTAATTCTCCCAACTTCTTCACTTCCCATTCTGTAGGGATAGGGCCGATGGCTGTATTTTTATATTGTGTTGTTTTTGTCATTTTGTAATATTTTTATGCTAGGTCTTCGTCTGTAATGGTAAACACAGACTTTATTACATCTAGTGCGTCTTCGCTTTTAGCGCCTTTCATCCCCATTGCTTTAAACACATCGGGCGTAGGTAAATCCTCTTTTATCATTTTAAGGAAATCTATCATCAGCTCTTTGATGGGTTGAGGCAATTCAAAGCGCTCTTCTCCAGTAAATAGCAAAGCTAATTTAAGGCAATCGTTTTTATGCTTTTTTAGATGTTTGCTGTCTTCTTTGCTTCCATTAGCAATACGCCCCGTAATATCTAAATATGCTTTTGCCTTTAAAGCAATTAAAGCTTCTGTATTTGCACGATGCACATCTGACACGACCACACTATGTTCTCTAATAAATTGGTAGAAGGTATCATTAAGTAAGATTGCTGACAAACTACTTAAATCATCATCTACCGGAATAGGCGTTAAGTGCATCTCAGGATCTAATTCAATCAAATCTGGTTTACGTGAAAACAATTCTATCTGCTGTGGAAAATCTTCGTTTTCCGGATCCATAAATCGATAGTATTGGCGTTCGTCGCTGCTTATTTCTTTTCGGTTGTAATTGCCCTCTTTTATAAATTGCCAAAATTTTTTTAAGAATTCCGGATTTAAAGCTTCTATCACTAAAATGATGTCAATATCTTTTGTGGCACGAGGTACTAATCCTTCATCTTCTATAATCATATCGCAAGCAGTACCACCGATAATGATATAATTATCTGGAAATGCAGCAAAATATGCTTTAAATTGTTCTATGCCTTTTACCATATAAATCGATTGATTAAGTGTTCTAATTCCATTTGCACACGTTCGTCTTGATCTTCTTTATAGGTTAAGAATAAAGAGATTGGATCGACCTTGTCGTATGCTGATTGACTGATTCTGTTGATGAAACTTGGATCGTATTTCCATATTTGAAATAGATATTCTCCACCAAATTCATTGAATGTATTGGGTTGGTTATTCTTCTTGATTAAGTTAAAGGTTTGATTATCTATAGCAAAAGCCATTTGATTGCATGGGTTTATATTGGTGTACTCCGTTAAGGCAGTATTTCCTGCTTTTAATAATGGTAAATTCCAATTGAAATTATATGCTACGAAATACTCTTTAGCAATGGGATTGATAAAAATGTTGTTTTGTAGTCCTTTTTCCCACAATGTTTTTCTATCGAATTTGAATTGGAACATTTTATAACGACCACGCTGTACGATTTCTATTAATTCTAATTCGACTAAATTTTCGACTGCACGTGAAACGTTGATGGTATTTACCTGAAATTGGTTTGCAATTTCTTTTAATGGAATATCTTCGATTGTATATTGATTATTTGTATTCAGCAAATGTGCAATGACTAATACCTGAGCAAAAGGTTGCAAGGTTTGTGCAGTACGTCCTTTTGTTTGGTATCTGTATTCTGTAAAATCGATGAACAAGTATGGTATATACAGTTGCTTAAACGGTACGATAAATGCCCTATTTTTTTCGATTAATCGTTTACGATTATAGGCTTCCATTTCGTCCACACAAAGAATAATGGGTTGATTAATTCTTTCTTCAATATTTGCTAGTTGCGTGTCTATGGCTGCAATTGTAAACTCGTCATCCGTTTCAGCATAGGCAATGACGAATTTTTTATTTAACATCAACAACTCGTACCATCCATAAGCATTACGCAAATAGATGGGTAATTGATTAAGGATATTCTTGCTTAAAGGGCTTACCTCGCAATGAATTCCTATCGTTTCGTTGATGTAATTTTTTAGCTGAATCATAATACTAACATTGAAATTGCACGATAACAAATATAATGTTATTATGCAGAAAAAGTGTTATTAAATTAAAAATCAATAATTTTATTCCAATCCTTTATTCCTGAAGCCTTATCCAATTGATTGGTAAGTAAGCTCGTGTTCCTTATGTTTATTATCTCATTGGCTGTATGTGTATGACCATAAATCCAATACAGTGGTTGGTATTTAACAATCAACTCCTCTAACGAAGATCCATAAACAGAACTGAAATTTTCTTGTTCCGGAATAGATAAGATTACAGGACAATGATGTGTTACTACGATGGTTTTACTGGGATTTGCAGTTTGAAATTTATGCTCCAAAAAACTCAAGGCATCGATATGAAATGCATTATAATCGAACGCATCTATATAATCCTCTTGGTATTTAATGTATTTAAAATCATTGATGTGATATTGTAAAAACCATCTTTTGTTCAGATCTAAATTAGACCACAAAGTAGAGCAAATCATTTGATAATCTTCTATCAGAACCGATTGGTTATTGATTAAAAATACATTTTCTCGAATGGGAATATTACAGGATTGATATGATTGGTAATCTGAGCCATAAAATTCATGATTTCCAGGAATCCAAAAAACTTTAGTAAACGCCTGACTGATATGATCTAGGAAAAAATTAATTTGATCGATCTGGTTTAATGGTATAATATCGCCAGCAAGAACTAAATAATCGGCACAAGGTTGAACAGGATATTTTTCAAAAAACATCCTGTTGTTATGTGATTCTAAATGAAGATCTGAAATGTATTGTATTTTCATTATTTTTTTGAATTACCGTGTTCTACACCACCACCATGCCATTCGCCAGTTACTAACCAAATAGTTGTTTTTTGGTTTAAGTAGGTTAATTTATATTAGCTTTAATTCCTTTAAAAACGCTTGCATTTTAGCTTCTGTTTCTGTCAAACTGTTTTTAAGTTGGTTGATGTCGTTGTTCACTTCTTTGATGTCTACTTCGGCTTCTTCTTCAAATGTATCGATGTAACGAGGAATATTTAAATTGAACTCGTTTGCTTTGATATCTTCAAAGGTTGCACGGTATGAGAATTTATCGGTTAAAACTTCTCCATTTTCTGTTTCTAAAGCAGGTAAAGCTTTGAATTTTTTAAATTCATCAACAATCTTTTGGATGTGTTTTTCACTTAACTTATTTTGATTTTTACCAGAATCGAATTCAGCACTTGCATCTATAAACAACACATTGGTATTAGAACCTTTTGCTTTATTGAAAATAAGAATAGCCGCAGGAATACCTGTACCAAAGAACAAGTTAGCTGGTAAACCAATTACAGCTTCTAACATGTTTTCTTCAATCAACTTTTGACGGATTTTACCTTCGCTACTTCCTCTAAATAATACACCATGCGGAACAATAACACCAACTTTTCCAGAATCTTGATAAGTTGTTTCTATCATGTGAGAAATGAACGCATAATCACCTTTAGATTTCGG
Organism: Empedobacter sp. UBA5987; assembly: GCF_002429865.1. NCBI lineage: Bacteria > Pseudomonadati > Bacteroidota > Flavobacteriia > Flavobacteriales > Weeksellaceae > Empedobacter > Empedobacter sp. UBA5987. Next base: position 9,126 of record NZ_DJBB01000022.1, on the reverse strand, counting down.
AGGAACCCCACGATGGAAGCGTTTGTATGTATCTGCATCGGCGTTTTCTGCTCCCCATTTGTCTAATGAAAATGGTGGATTAGCAACTACAATATCGAATTTCATTAAACTGTCTTCCTCTTTTAATTGTGGATTGTTTAATGTATCACCCCATTCTATTACTGCATTATCTTCTTCGTGCAAGAACATATTCATACGAGAAAGTGCCCAAGTAGAACCGTTGTTCTCCTGACCATATAAGGCATAATTTTTACCTTCAATTTCTTTGGCAACTTTAATCAATAAAGAACCCGAACCACAAGCCGGATCACAGATACGATTACCTGGTTGTGGATCAACTAATTTAGCTAACAAAGTACTTACCTCTGATGGAGTATAGAATTCACCAGCTTTCTTACCTGCTTCACCAGCAAATAAGGAAATTAAAAATTCATAACTATCACCAATCACATCATTATTCTCTAAGTGAGAAGGTTGCAAGTTTAATTCACTCAAATCTGTAAGTAGATTTTTTAGAATTTGATTGCGTTGTTTTGTAGGACCAAAAGCAGTTTCAGAATTGAACGATATGCTACGGAATACCATAGCTAATTTTGAACGGTTTTCGTCTTCTAATTTGGTTAACGCAATATCTATTAACTCTCCAATGTTATTTTCGTTACGATTCTCAAAAAGATAATCGAATGAACTCTCTTCAGGTAATACGAAACGCTCACGTTTTAATTGACGCTTTACCATTTCTTCATTACCATCGTATTTAGTTCTTAAATCATTTGCTTTTTCGTTCCAAACGTCTGATAAATATTTTACGAATAATAATGTTAAGATATAATCTTTATATGATCCACTTCCCATGACAGGACGTAATGAATCACAAGATTTCCATACTACCTTATTGATTTCTTGTTGCGTTAATTTTGCAGCCATATTTTTATTTTGTTATTTCGTTTATTAATTGGTTAAATCTTACTTGCTTTTTTTCTTTTAGTTGTTCTAATAATTGTATTTCTTTATTATGGAGATCATAAATTTCTACAATTTTATGTTGTACTTGTAATGATGGAAGATTAATTTCGAAATCTGCTAATTCGTTTTTACGAATAGAAGGAATAGAACTACCAGCACCAATACTGTTGAAATAGTTATGACTTTTCGTGTGGTTTAGAATACAAGTTAAATAATCTGGTAAAACTGCCTCTCGATTCGTTTTTATAACATAGAAAATAGATGATGCTACAGCTTCACCCATTTCCTTTTTGTAACAGTGTGCGAAGAATCTCATTCCTTTTCCTACTAATAGAATATCATCATCTTTTAGGATATGATCTTCTTTAGTTTTATCTTTAGCAATGAAGTAATCTACATTGTTTAAGAATCGACCATCTTCATTGAAATTTCTTGCTTGTAAATACATAACTCCTTCCTTTTCAATTTCACTTGTATGGAAACCAAAATTAAATGAAGCGAGATCTTTTAATTTTGTTTTTTGATTATTTGTCATTGTAGAGTTTTTCAAATACCATTTATCAAAGATTAAAATAAAATTCAATAAATCAAAAAATATTGTTAATTTATCTTTGTAGAGTATTTCATTTTTAAAAAGTAACCTAAGTAACCAAATTTCAGTAAAAACATTTTTTTGTTTTTTGAGTTTCTTAAAAAACTGTTTCAAACGAAGATATTAATGCAATAAGGAGAACCAATGGTTCTCCTTTTCTTTGATTTTAGCTTATGTTTCCAGTTTTTTATTTTGAGAATTTTACAATTTTTTCTTTTGGTCAAATTTGGTTACTTTCCTTACTTGGTATAATTCATTGTATATTTGAGTATTACAATGAAATTTTAACGTTTTTTGAGTACTTAAAAAGTAAGGAAAAGTAAGGGGATTTTTGCACCTAGTATTGAGATTTTAGATGTTAGATTTTAGACTTGTTTTATTATATTCATTTTATTCATAGGTTTATTATTTTATACCCGTTGTGCATTATAAAAAAGGTTACTCATAATACGAAAATCTCGTATATTGTATTGACTACCAATCTAATACATTATGAATAACCTAGATGCAATTTACGATTTTATTTTAAAGGAATTAAGAAAATTAACCATCAAAGAAAATTTTTATTTCAAACCAATTAAACCAAAATTATCTGATTTAGAACTCATTGCAATAAATATTTCTGCAGAATATTTATCGATAGATTCAGAATATCAGTTGTTTAGATACCTCTCTAATTCAAAACTAAAGGGAATGATTGAGAGAAGTGTGTTTAATCGCAGAAAAAGAAAGCTTTTCTTACACTTGGAAAATATTAGAAAACTTATGGTTGCTAAATTTAATGAGATGGAAACCACTTTTATTGTAGATTCGATGCCTTTAGAAATCTGCAAAAACGCAAGAGCGAACCGCTCTAAAATTTGTAAGGAAAATGAATTTTCGTTTCCCAGCAAAGGGTATTGCGCTTCTCAATCGAGTTATTATTATGGTTACAAATTACATGCAGTTTGTTCTGTTTCCGGAGTTTTCCAAAGTTTTGATATTTCTACAGCAAGCATTCATGATATTCATTTTTTGCAAGATATCAAGCATCAAATGAACAATTGTACGTTGATTGGAGACAGGGGTTATTTATCCACCCAAGTGCAAACAGATTTGTTCAATTATGCGAATATAAAGCTGGATACACCCATGAGAAACAACCAAAAAAATTATCAAAAACAAAAATATATTTTCAGAAAATCCAGAAAAAGAATTGAGACTTTATTCTCTCAACTTTGCGACCAATTTAAAATCAGAAACAATTACGCAAAATCTTTTAACGGTTTTAAAACAAGGGTATTGAGCAAAATAACAGCATTAACTTTCAATCAGTTTGTAAATGTTTTTGTTTTCAAGAGAAGTTTGAATAAGTTAAAAATTAATTTGTGCTAAATGCACAACAGGTAATAATTTTAATTAAAAAATTAAATGATGGTTTAGTTTTTGATTTTAAGTAAATAATTATTAAAATAAATCTTTTTGTTATGAGTTTCATCGACAATGTAAAATTAACAGCAGAGCTTATTAAAGCAAATTTTTCAGAAGGTATTGATGATGGATATGATCATTCCACAACTTCTGCAGGTAGAAAAGGATTACGATCAGGTCGGGTTTCTGAACTGACTGCAATGGCAGATTTGAAGCCCGGCGGCGCTGATAATCTCCGAAAAATTATGGAGATTGCAAATGGTAATTTGAAAGGTGCTACAAAAGTTGGAACCTTACACGATTTACGAATTGTTCTTTTTGATAATGATACTAAGATTTTGTTCTGTACAGCTTATGATGGGGATTGGGATGCTTATATCGATGATTTTGCAACCAAAATTCCCCAATTGATGGATATTATTTTTGGAAATGTGGAAGGTTGGCCTGGAATTAAAGATCCAACAGTTAAAGATTTTATTCTTAGCAAACAGATTACTGCGACAGGTTGGTATGTGGGAGTACCACATCTTACTGTAAACGACATTAGACGTAACGATAAGATCATTACTGGCTTAAATAAAGCCATTGACGATTCTAATAAAATTGAAAAATAATTTTTAATAAATAAATTATGGCATTTGATTTTATAAAAAGAATTTTCAATCCGGACAAAGTTAATATAGAGTTGAAGGAAATTCAATCTTTAATTTTGAGAAGTAGGCCAATTCCTTATTTTGGAACAGTGGCATTATTAGAAATCACGGATAAAGAAAGTGCGAAAAAGATGTTGAAAGATTTGATTCCATTAATTGATTCTGCAGAGGAATGGAACAAAAACGAAGGAGCATCTGTATTTCTAACTTTTACCTATAAAGGTTTAGAAAAAATTGGTGTACCAAAAGAAAGTTTAGATTCTTTTCCGGAATCTTTTAAAGAAGGAATGGCTAAAAGATCGTCTTATCTTTATGATATTGGCGTGAATGATCCCAAAAATTGGCAGAAAGAATTTAAAAATCCTAACATTCATATTGCTTCTGCAGTGATCTCCAATAATGAAGCCGATTGGAAAAGCAAATTGGAAGAATTTCGTACTAAAATTTCGGAAAACAATGGAGTTGAAGTTTTGGTGAGTGAAGATTTTGGTGCTACAGAAGAGGTGAAAAATGTTTTCGGTTTTCGCGATGGAATCAGTAATCCCGAAGTTGAAGGTAGTGGGATTGATGTACCTCAAGGTTTTGACCGCCCGATTGCAGCTGGCGAATTTATATTAGGTTATCCAGGAGAAGGTGATATTACAAAACCTTTTCCTCAGCCGGACATTTTAGGGAAGAATGGGTCTTTTATGATTTTTAGAAAATATCAAAGCCAGGTTGCAGAGTTTAACCAGTTCATTAAGGATAATAGTTCTTCTCCAGAAGAAGGCGAACTTTTGGCTGCGAAAATGGTAGGCAGATGGAGAAGCGGAGCTCCACTAGTTTTATCGCCAGAAAAAGATGATAAAGTGCTTGGAGAAAATCCTGAAAAAAATAATAATTTTTCATTTAAGAACGATGAGTTTGGAAAAAAATGTCCTTTCAGTTCTCACATCCGCAGGATGAATCCGCGAGATTCCAAAACTTTTGTCTTGGAAGATGAAAGGCTTCACCGCATTATACGTCGCAGCGTAACTTTTGGGGATATTGTTCCGCCGGAAGTGACAAAAAATGACGGTAAAGAACGCGGTCAATATTTTATGGGAATTAGCGCGAATGCAATGGGGACTTTGGAATTTTTGCAAAAACAATGGATTAATGATGGCAATTCACAAAATCTGGGTAGTGAAAAAGATCCTATGGTTGGTTTGCAAGATCAAAATAGTTTGTTCAGTATGCCTGCAGACCCGCTAATAAAAAGATACCGAGGTTTACAAACTTATAATATCGTGAAAGGTGGTGAATATTGCTTTATCCCAAGTCTTTCAGCTCTCAAATGGATCAGTGAATTAAATTAATACTTATAAAAATTTAACTATTTTTTTATTTAAAAATCACTAACAAAAAAATCTAATTGCATGGAATACGTTAAATATGATTATAAATTGGAAGAAATTCCTGAAAATTTCGAAGAGTATATCAATAAAATTAATAAGGATATTGTAGATTATATTCGAAACACGCCGCAACTAAGCCGCGCTCATAATTATACAAGAGATGCGCACGCCAATGGCTATGCTGCATTAAAGGCAGAGGTGGAAATTCTGCCTAATTTGCCTGAAGAATTGGCTCAAGGTATTTATAAAAATGCAGGAAAACACGAAGCGGTGGTTCGTTTTTCAAACGGATCCTCTCGTGTGTTGCCTGATAAACTAAGTGGAAATGCGCAAGGTTTTGCACTTAAAATTTTTGGAATTGAAGGCGAAAAAGTTGCTCCTGGTGAAGAGTCATCACCAAATGTGGATTTCAACCTAATCAATAATCCGGTATTTTTTTGCAATACTGCGGAACATTATGTTTTCATCTCCAAACTGTTTCTTAAAATCACCGATTTTTTTGAAAAAGGTGCATTAGGAAAATTGGAATTTGCTTCAATCTGGGTTACAGAAAATAAAAAAGCTTTCCCAAATTTCGAAGCATTAAAAGAATTAGCCGCACTAAAAACTTTTGAAAAAATCCCATCAATTAACAGTTTTTTATACGAGTATTACAGTATGGGCGCAGTTCGTCACGGAGATTATATGGCAAAAGTAAGAATTGAACCTACTGACGAAACGAAAAACTTAATTATTGATAAGGATATTGATATTGACAGCGAAGATTGGCCTTACAGAAAAGCTATTATTAAAGAGATCGCAAAAAACGATCTTACATTCAATCTACAAATTCAATTATGTAACGATTTGAAAAAAATGCCAATTAATGATCTTACAGAAGAATGGTCTCAAGAACTATCGCCATTTCGCACGGTAGCTAAAATCAAAATATTTAAACAAGAAGTTCCTGAAGATGGTAATTTTAATGTGATGGACAATCTTTCGTTTACGCCGTTTAGAACTCTAGAAGAAAATCGTCCCATAGGTAATTTGCAAAGTACGAGAAGATCGGCCTATGTAACCTCTTCAACGACCCGTCACGAATTAAATAACAAAAAAAGAAAAGAGCCAAACAATTTGCAGGAGGCATTTGATGAGAAATTTTATCAGAAATAGTTTTTATATTTACACCCGTATTGCATTATAAAAAAGGTTACTCATAATACGAAAATTTCGTATATTGTATTGACTACCAATCTAATACATTATGAATAACCTAGATGCAATTTACGATTTTATTTTAAAGGAATTAAGAAAATTAACCATCAAAGAAAATTTTTATTTCAAACCAATTAAACTAAAATTATCTGATTTAGAACTTATTGCAATAATCTTTTCTGCGGAATATTTATAAATAGATTCAGAATATCAGTTATTTAGATACCTCTCCAATTCAAAACTAAATGGAATGATTGAGAGAAGTGTTTTTAATCGCAGAAAAAGAAAGCTTTTCTTGCACTTGGAAAATATTAGGAAACTCATTGTTGCTAAATTTAATGAGATGGAAACCACTTTTATTGTAGATTCGATGCCTTTAGAAATCTGTAAAAACGCAAGAGCGAACCGCTCTAAAATTTGTAAGGAAAATGAATTTTCGTTTCCCAGCAAAGGTAGAAAATCCAGAAAAAGAATTGAGACTTTATTCTCTCAACTTTGCGACCAATTTAAAATCAGAAACAATTACGCAAAATCTTTTAACGGTTTTAAAACAAGGGTATTGAGCAAAATAACAGCATTAACTTTCATTCAGTTTGTAAATGTTTTTGTTTTCAATAGAAAAATGAATAGACTTAAAATTGAATTAATTTAATAGTGCACTACCGGTATATATTGTATTCATGAATCCTATGGATTTGACTTGACACAAAAACGAATCGAAATATCATATATTCATTTTATTCATAGGTTTATTTTTTTATATATATTGTATTCATGAATCCTATGGATTTGGCTTGATCCAAAACGAATCAAAAAATCAAGGCTTCAATTCTCGCCGGTCAATATTCATTTCGCTTCTCTAAAATGTTTAAATCACTCCCGATGGTCGGTAAACATTTTTGCGCTTCTCTCAATGGATTGACACTCGTCTGCAAATTGTTATGCCATTTTGATTTAGATGCCGATACTCTATTTTTTTTAGAGTTTGTTAGCGAATGATTTGTTCTTTGTTTTCATTTTGTCTTGTAATCAGAAAACACTTGAGATATTAGACTTTGTTTTTATATGTTATTTTTTATTCATGGCTTTATTATTTTAAGAATATTGTATTCATGAATCCTATGGATTTGACTTGACACAAAAACGAACCAAAAAAGTCAAGGCCACGATTCTCGACGGTCAATATTCATTTCGCTTCTCTAAAATGTTTAAATCATTCCCTACGGTCAGTAAACATTTTTACGTTTCACTCAATGTATTGACACTCGTCTGCGAATTGTTATGCCAATTTTAATTTATTTCTACCCTAACTCTTTGTTCATTTTTTGTACTTGATCATATTCTAATTCTTTGACTGCATAGACATACGAACCATTTTTTGAAATTCTCATAAAACCGTGTTTCTTTAATGCTTTACCCAATTGGTTTACTGTACCGCTATTGATATTGATGTTACTGAAAAAAGCTAACCTTGTAGCTATTTGTGTTGCGTTTAAAAAGGCATTGGCTGTTTCTTTATCTGCTTTTTCGAACCACGTTAGTAGCAATTCTTCTTCTGGTGATTTGATTTGGTATTGCTCGTTGTTTTGGTTAATGTTTTTGATTTCTTCGTTGTTGAACCAATATCTAAATCCTTGATCTATTAAATGCAATGCATGTTTGTAACAGTTATCGAGATTTACGTTGTGATGGTATTCGATGTGTTCTACTTCAAAGCATAAGAATCTACGAGAACCTGTTGTATCGTTTAGGAATTGAGCGGTATTCACAGAACCTGCAAATGAAGCTCTACGCGGTAAGGTTTCGTTGTTGTGTCCGTATGCTTTTCTCATTCTGATATGGGATTTTGTAATGATTTCTTTTAATGAACCAATCTCCGTTTTATTTAAATTTTCTAACTCGTCTAAGTTGATGAGCATACATTCAGCCAAATGGATTAAGGTGTCTTTGTTGTTGGGATTAATTGTACCTGAAAACAAATAAACCTTTAATGGCTTAGGAACTAACTTTTCCATCCAGGTAGTTTTACCGATTCCTTGTTTCCCACTGAATACAATTACTGTTTGATTGACTACTTTTTCGTTTGTTACACAAGCCACCATTGCAACAAACCATTTTTTGAAACATTCGATCCATAACTCTTGGTTCGTTGTGGTGATGGTATTCGCCAGTTCAGTGATGTAATCTACCTCTTGATATATCACTGGCAACGTAGAAAAATAATCTTTGAATGGATCGAATTGTTCAACATAATCCGACATCAATAAATAGCGTAATCCTTGAATGCTGCATTTGACTTTGGCTTTTAATACTTCTCTAAGAATCGAGTTTTCTACGAAATCTGTAATTGGTTTGTAGATTTGGTTACGAACCTTTTTGTATTCTAACTTTCCTGTTACTATGTTGTACCTAAAGTTGTACCTTTTATTGAGGAACATTTCCAATCGTTCTATGGCAGCAGGTTTTTCTTCGTCGTCATCATATGAGTTTTGAGTTGAGGGTTCTGAGTTATTCACTTGATGAGATCCTGAAACAAGTTCAGGGTGACTGTTAGAGTTAGGTAAAACGTTTTTGAACTTCCCAAATTCTTCTGAATGATTGTACGCACTTTTGACAGCGTTCATTACTTCGATTTCGTTGTAATTGTAATCGGATAAAATGAATCCTAAGGCTTCTGCATAACTAATTCCTTTTCTATTTAAGTTACACGCTAATTGATGTACAAAGTTATTTCGGTTTCCTTCAACGTAATCCATTTTCTGTTTTGTGAATCTGACACAATGTTCAATGAGCGTATTCGTATCTGGTGTAAATGGGTTTTGATACGTTTCTGTAAAACTATTCTGTGGATGGTTTCGATGTGTTTCATTGAAATGAGATTGATTATTTACTTTATGAGATTCTAAAACAAGTTCCTTTAGATTTGAAAATC
>NZ_DJBB01000014.1:0-50231 GCF_002429865.1 Empedobacter sp. UBA5987 | reverse complement strand
AAAATGAAAGTTTAAACAACTTTATTATTAAAGTTTGGTTATCAACAATTTTATTTTCTCCTTTTTTAATTTTTTTATTCTCATGGATTTTATTAAAAAAAGATATAGATGCAATTTTTGGAGCATTTAAATATTATTTACTTTATGCAGCCATTGGTTTTTTATTTTCAATTCCTTCAATAATTATATTTGGATACCTATATCGTTATTTGACTAAAAGAAAAGTAACCTTAGTTCAATTAAATCTATATTTATGTATATTCTCCATTTTTAGTGTTTTTACTAGTTTTTATTTTCTTGGTATAAATTTTTTATTTTCAAATATAGTATTTCCGATAAGTTATAGTCTTGTAACTTGTCTATCAATAATATTTATTAATAAAAATTATTCTATTACTTCTTCAATAAAATCTTAAACTCAGTTCCCGTTTCTTTAGATGATTTGGCAACAAATATTTTTCCTTTGTGATAATCTTCGATAATTCGTTTGGCTAATGATAATCCCAATCCCCAACCGCGTTTTTTGGTTGTAAAGCCGGGTTGAAAAATCTTTTTCTGCAATTTGGTCGGAATTCCAGATCCTGTATCGGTAATAGAAATTTCGACAAATTTACCTTTCGTTTTTATATCGATATCCAAAACGCCTTTATTTTGCATGGCATCAGCCGCATTTTTCATCAAATTTTCGATAACCCAACTATATAAAGAAGAATTAAGATTGATGTTAAATTCATCGACATCGGTAGCAAAATTTACTTCAATTCCTTTCGAAATGCGTTGCGAAATATAATCGACTGTTTGTTTGGAAGTTGAAATAATATCAGTTTGTTTGAGTTCAGAAGTTGAACCAATTTTCGAGAAACGTTCGGCAATATGTTTCAACCGATCCACATCTTTTTCAATTTCTATGACTGAAGTTTGATCGATTTCTTCCAATTTCAATAATTCGACCCAACCCATCAACGAAGAAAGTGGTGTACCAATTTGATGTGCCGTTTCTTTTGCCATTCCAGCCCATAAATAACTTTTTTCGGTGTCACGAACTGTTTTGAAATACCAGTACGAAAATCCAAAAAACAGTAAAATCAATAAAATAATGATGAGTGGATAATATTGTAATTGATTGAGAAGTTTTGAATTTTTGAAATAAACATAATTTTTAGTTCCGATTAATTCAACATCAATTGTTTGTTCCGACGATTTCATTTTGTTGACATATTTTTTTAATTGAACCGAATCTTTTACGATGGATTCATCAATATTTTTGGTGTCTACAATAATGCCTTTTTCGTCTACAAGTGCAACAGGGATTGATTTGTTGTCTTCAATTAATTTGAATAGAAAATCTTGCGTTTTCGGGTCTAAAAATTCTGATGAGCTTATCAACTCTAGCGATCGCGCATAATTCTCTACACGTTTGTGTTCTTCACGTTTTAGCTCTTGTACAATTTTGTTACTCGACCATATTGTAATAGCGAAAATCACAAATATTATAAAGAAGCCAATCCAACGTTTGTTTATTTTTTTTGTTAGAAAATTTCTCATCTAAATGTAAAATCTTTCTTAAATTTATATCAAATGTAATGATTATTTGATTATAATATATTTTTATGGCGAGATAAGATAAATATGATGAAAGTAATTTTTTTTAAAGCCTTAAATAGTTTATTTTTGTAGCTAAATCTCATAGAGAGTAAAATTTATGGATCGTTTTTCGTTTTTAAATGCCGCTCATTTAGAGTTTATAGGCGACTTATATGATCAATACGTCCAATATCCGGATAGTATTGAACCAAGTTGGAAAGCTTTTTTCCAAGGGTATGACTTTGCGAATGCAACATATGATGGAGAGCCATTATTTGCACCAGCAACACAAACAGCTCCTAACAAAGCTAGTCAAACAACGCAAGCAGTAGTTAATCCTGCAGTAGTATCTCAAGTTCCAGACAACGTACAGAAAGAATTTAAAGTAATCAATTTGATTGATGCTTACCGTTCTCGTGGACATTTGTTTACTAAGACTAACCCAGTTAGAGCGCGTAGAACTTTTGAACCTTCATTAGACATCAAGAACTTCGGTTTGACAGATGCCGATTTAGGATTGACATTCAATGCTGGTGAAATTTTAGGTATCGGTGGACCAATCACTTTACGTGAAATCATTGGACACTTAGAAAACATGTACTGCGAATCTATCGGAATCGAGTATATGTATGTAAGAGAACCTCAAAGAATTAATTGGATTCAGAATTGGTTAAACCAAAACTTGAATCAACCAAAATTATCTAAGGAGGAGAAAGAACGTGTTTTAGAAAAGTTGAATGAAGCAACTGCTTTTGAAAACTTTATGCACACGAAATATGTTGGACAAAAACGTTTCTCGGTAGAAGGAAATGAATCTTTGATTCCTGCTTTGGATACATTGATTAATCGTTCTGCAGAACACGGCGTACAAGAGGTTATCGTAGGGATGGCTCACCGTGGCCGTTTGAATGTTTTGGCTAACATTTTTGGAAAATCATATTCTCAAATCTTTTCAGAATTCGAAGGAAAAGCTTTTGATACGGATTTAATGGCTGGTGATGTTAAATATCACATGGGATCATCAAATCAAATCAAAGCATTGAATGGAAAAGATATCCGAATCAATTTAGCACCAAATCCATCTCATTTAGAGACTGTAGATGCAGTTGTAGAAGGTATTACACGTGCAAAAGTTGAGGAAGATTATAAAGATGATTATTCTAAAATTATTCCAATCTTAATTCATGGTGATGCTGCTGTAGCTGGACAAGGAATCGTTTACGAGGTTGTTCAAATGGCAGGATTAGACGGATACAAAACAGGTGGTACAGTACACGTTGTGGTAAATAACCAAATTGGGTTTACAACAAACTACTTAGATGCTCGTACATCTACATATTGTACAGATGTTGCAAAAGTAACATTGTCTCCTGTAATGCATGTAAATTCTGATGATGTAGAAGCGGTAGTTCACGCTTTCCGTTTTGCAGCAGATTATCGTGCAGAATTCGGTTCTGATGTATTCATCGATTTATTAGGATACCGTAAATATGGACATAACGAAGGTGATGAACCAAAATTCACTCAACCTAAATTATATAACTTAATCGCTAAACACCCAAATCCTCGTGAAATTTACAAAGATAAATTATTAAAAGAAGGTGTAATTGGTGAAGAAATCGTTAAACAAAAAGAAGCTGAATTTAAAGCTTTATTAGAAACGAATTTCGAAGCTTCTAAAGAAATTGAGCGTAATCACATTTTCCCTTTCATGCCAGAAGAGTGGGAAGGATTTGAAATTGCTGATGATGCAAAAGTTTTTGAACAAGCAAATACTGCTTACGATGAAGCAAAATTAAAAGAAATTGCAAAAGCTGTTTCTACCGTTCCAGAAGGTAAAAAATTAATTAAAAAAGTTTCTCGTTTAATTGAAGGACGAGGAAAAATGATTGAGGAAGATAAAATTGACTGGGGATTAGGAGAAGCTTTAGCTTTCGGTTCTATCTTAACAGACGGACGTAACGTGCGTGTTTCTGGGGAAGATGTAGAACGTGGAACTTTCTCTCACCGTCATGCGGTTGTAAAAACTGAAGACACAGAAGAAGAAATTATCTTATTAAACCATATCAATAATGAACAAGGTCAATTAAGAATCTATAATTCATTATTATCTGAGTATGCAGTTTTAGGTTTTGATTATGGATATGCAATGGCAAATCCTAAAGCGTTAACTATTTGGGAAGCTCAATTTGGAGATTTCGTGAATGGAGCGCAAATCGTAATCGACCAATATATTTCTGCAGCAGAAGATAAATGGAAATTACAAAATGGTTTAGTAATGTTATTGCCTCATGGATATGAAGGGCAAGGAGCAGAGCACTCTTCAGCACGTTTAGAGCGTTTCTTACAAATGTGTGCTGGTAACAATATGTTTGTTGCAAATATCACAACTCCAGCTAACTTCTTCCACGCATTAAGAAGACAGGTTGTAACAGATTACCGCAAACCATTGGTTGTAATGTCACCAAAATCATTATTACGTCATCCATCAGCAGTATCATCATTAGCAGATTTCGCAAATGGAGGTTTCCAAGAAATCATCGAAGATGTAACAGTAGATGCGAAAAAAGTGAAAAAAGTAGTTTTCTGTTCAGGAAAAATCTACTACGATTTAGACAAAAAACGCCAAGAATTAGGTGATAAAGAAACTGCAATTATTCGTTTAGAGCAATTATATCCTTTAAATGAAGAAAAAGTAGATGCTATCATCTCTAAATTTGGTAATGCTAAATTGGTTTGGGCACAAGAAGAACCAGAAAATATGGGAGCTTGGATGTATATCTTACGTAAGTTAAGAAAATATCCATTCGACGTAGTTTCTCCAGCAGAAAGTGCTGCAACAGCACCAGGTTCAAGTAAACGTTGGGCTGCAATTTACGAAGAGGTAATTAATAAAGTATTCAATTAAAAAATAAAGCTAATAGATATGTTAGAAATGAAAGTCCCATCACCAGGGGAATCAATCACAGAAGTAGAGATCGCTACGTGGTTAGTAAAAGACGGTGATTACGTAGAAAAAGACCAAGCAATTGCAGAGGTTGACTCAGATAAAGCAACATTAGAATTACCAGCAGAAGAAAGTGGAATTATCACTTTGAAAGCGGAAGAAGGTGATGTTGTAGAAGTAGGACAAGTTGTTTGTCTTATTGATACATCAGCTGCTAAACCAGAAGGAGGAAGCGCTTCAGCTGCAGAAGCACCAAAGGCTGAGGTTAAAGAAGAAGTAAAAGCTGCTCCAGTTGCTACACCAGCACCTGCTGCTCCAGCTGCAACTTACGCTACGGGAACTCCATCTCCAGCGGCTAAAAAAGTTTTAGACGAAAAAGGTATCGATGCTTCTCAAGTAAAAGGTTCAGGACGTGACGGACGTATCACTCAAGATGATGCAGCTCGTTTTACACCAGCAATGGGAACTTCTACTCAAGGAACTCGTGCTCAATCAGAGAAAAAATTATCATCATTACGTCGTAAAATTGCACAACGTTTAGTTTCTGTTAAAAATGAAACTGCAATGTTAACTACATTCAACGAAGTTGATATGTCTGCAATTTTTGCTTTACGTAACCAATATAAAGACGAATTCAAAGCTAAACACGGTGTTGGTTTAGGATTCATGTCTTTCTTTACAAAAGCAGTTACACGTGCATTAGAGTTATACCCAGACGTAAACTCTATGATTGACGGTGACTACCAAGTAAAATTTGACTTTGCTGACGTTTCTGTTGCAGTATCAGGACCAAAAGGTTTAATGGTACCAGTAGTACGTAATGCAGAAAATTTAACTTTCCGTGGTGTTGAGCAATCTATCAAAGATTTAGCAATCAAAGTACGTGACGGAAAAATTTCTGTTGATGAAATGACAGGAGGTACATTTACAATCACTAATGGTGGTGTATTTGGATCTATGATGTCTACACCAATCATCAACCCACCTCAATCAGGTATCTTAGGAATGCACAATATTGTTGAGCGTCCAGTTGTTAAAAACGGACAAATCGTTATCGCTCCAATGATGTATGTTGCTTTATCTTATGACCACCGTATCATCGACGGACGCGAATCTGTAGGATTCTTAGTTGCAGTTAAAGAAGCGGTAGAAGATCCATTAAACGTATTAATGGGCGGTGACGCTAAAAGAGCTTTAGAATTGTAATACATAAAAACATTCTAACAATCCATAAATTGAAAGTCGTTCGTAAGAACGGCTTTTTTGGTTTATGTAATTAATTTATAATATTATTTTTTTGTGTTTTTGTAATTGATTTAATGAAATTCAGTTTTTTAAATAATGTAATTTTTAAATGTTAATTTATTAATTACAAGTGTTTTATGTTTTTGTTTTTAAGGAAATTAATTCTTTAAATTATTGCTGATTAATATATATTGAAATATAATATAACCCGTAGTTCATTTGTATTAGATTGTATATAAAAGTTGTGCAACCTTCTAAAAAACAGGAAATTGTAATTATTACACAAACAATTCAATACACAACATTAGAGCAAATTTCTATAAAATTTTAGAAGTATTAAAGAGTTTATGTCTTGAAAGTGAGAATTTTTTTTTCAGATACGAAGGCCCAGATTATCTGACTTGAAATTAGTTGCTTTAAATCAGACTTCAGGAAACACGAGTATTGATAGTGAATATCAACTTTTTAGAATAATACCTTCTGATATTAAGTTACTTATAGAACGTAGCGTTTATAATAGACGAAAAATAAGATTATTTATACATATGGAACGAATTCGAAAACGGTTAGCATAAAAATTGAATGTTTCTGAAAAGTAGTTTATTGTGGATAGCATGCCTTTAGAAGTTTGCAAATTATCAAGAAGCACACGTAGTATAATATGCAGAGAAACCGATTATGCAATTCCAAATAAAGGTGATTGTGTTTCACAGAAAATGCATTATTACGGGTATAAAATTCATGGGTTTGCTCAGGGGAAGGAGTCTTTCAAAGTGTGGATATTAGTACTGTATAAGTGTATGAAATTCATTGTCTTAAAGATGTAAAACAGCAGTTTAAAAATTGTTCACTCTTAGGTGATAAAGGATTTTTATCCGCACAATACCAATTCGATTTGTTTACATCGCACAATATATAGCTAGAAGTTACTATGAGAACAAGTTAAAAAAAATATAAAGATCAACCTTTTGTAATTCGTAAATACAGAAAAAGGATAGAAACGTTATTCTCTCAATTATGCGACCAGTTCAAGATTAGAAAAAATAATGCTAAAAGCTTTTTAGGGTTTAAAACAAGGATACTATCAAAAATACTAACGCTCACTATTATTCAAACAATAAACAGAAACCAAAATAGAAATATTAACAACTTAAAAATTAACTAAATATACTACGGGTTAATAGACTATCTGCCAACTAATCGTGTCAGAAAAATATTTTTTTAAACTTAATTCTCTCTATTGACAGACTGTTTTTAAACGTTTAAAAATCAGTTGTATTATTTTTATCAAATCAAATTTACTTTTAAATTCTCGTTTACCTTGGCTTAAATGAGGTAGAATAAATTGTTTTATCTTATACTCACTAATGATTACCAGATGATTACTTATTTTTTTCGCAATCCAAATTTGATAATTTTCTCGAAACTTTTTTTATTTAATTTGTTTAAATAAGTTTAAAATTAAAGCTTTTTTTAATACAATTTTCATTTCACAAAAAAAGCTCTCCAAATGAAGAGCTTATTATATTATTTTCGAAAATTTATTTCTTTGGTTGAGGTGGAAATTTAGCTAATATTTCCTGTATTGCTTGCGGAATTCTTTCTGCTTTAGCACTGATACTACTCAAATTAAGATCAGAACCAACACCTTGCCAAACCAATATATTACGTTTATCATCAATAATGTCTATTACAATTGTTCCCGCTTGATAAGAAGAAACGCTATTTCCGCCGTAATATCCGCCATAGTAACCATAAGGACCGTAACCCCAATTGTTATTATTTACAGAAACTTGTTCTTTAGAACTTGTCAATAAGTTAATGACTAAGTCTGCATCAGAACTTACTTTTGTAAATCCTTTTGTAGCCATTTGTGCATCAATTGCTTTAATTAGTCGATTCTTATCCAAATCGTTAACCTTTAACTTATCTAATCCTTTTTGATGAAAAGTATAAGTTTTATATGAAGCAAAATTTGCTGATCTGTCGTAATCTGTACTTACTTGAACTGTTCCACAGCTTGTTACAAATAATGACAACAAAATTATAAAAGTAAAGTGTATAATTTTCATGACCTTGATTTTTTATTTAAAACTACAATTATTATTCCTAAATGTAAAGGTAAATCAAAAAAAAGAAGCTCAAAATACTTGAACTTCTTTTTAACTAATATTTACAATATTAGTTTGATAATTCTAACTCTTGAATTTTCACTTCAACAATTCCATTGTGATTGATTCTAACCAAATCTACAATTTGTGTTTCGTTGACTAATTCTGGATTAAAATCTGTCTGAACTTTCACATAATTCTCTGTAAAACCAAACATTTTTCCATCTTTATTATCATGTTCCCACAATACTTTCTGAGTCGAATTTAATTGCGATTGATAAAAAGCTTGACGTTTTTTCTCCGATAAAATACGTAACATTTTATTACGACGTTTACGTTCTCCTTGATCAACAACTCCTTCAAATTCGATCGCTTCTGTATTATCTCTTTCCGAATAAGTAAATACATGTAAATAGCTAATAGGTAATTCGTTTAAGAAATTATACGTTTCCATAAACAATTCTTCTGTTTCTCCAGGAAACCCAACAATTACATCCACACCAATACACGCATTTGGCATCACTTCGCGAATTTTTGTTACACGATCTAAATAAAGATTAGATAAATAACGACGTTTCATTTTCTTCAAAATCTCATCGCTACCAGATTGTAATGGAATATGGAAATGCGGCACAAATCGATTACTTTTTGAAACGAAATCAATTGTTTCATTTTTCAATAAATTTGGTTCAATCGAAGAAATTCTGATTCGTTCTATCGCATCAACTTGATCTAATTCTTGCACCAATTCCAAGAAAGTATGTTCGTGTTTTTTATTCCCGAATTCACCTTTCCCGTAATCACCTATATTTACACCCGTTAATACAATTTCTTTGATTCCTTTTTGTGCAATTTCATTTGCATTTTTGATAACATTTTCAACTGTATCCGAACGCGAAATTCCACGAGCTAAAGGAATTGTACAATATGTACATTTGTAATCGCAACCATCTTGCACTTTCAAAAAAGCACGCGTACGATCACCAATTGAATAAGAACCAACGTAAAAATCGGCTTCTTCAATCTCACAAGAATGAACAATTGTTTCTTCTTTTTTATTGATATCGTTTAAATATTCAGCAATATTAAATTTTTCTGCAGCTCCTAAAACCAAATCAACACCTTCCATTTCCGCAATTTCTTGCGGTTTCAACTGCGCATAACAACCTACAACGACAACAAAACCATCTGGATTTGCTTTCATTGCATTTTTCACAATCGTTCTGCACTCTTTGTCTGCATTTGCGGTTACCGAACATGTATTGATTACGTACACATTCGCAGAATCTGTAAACTCAACCTTCTGATATCCATTATCTTTCAAGTTTCTTGCGATCGTCGAAGTTTCAGAAAAATTAAGTTTACATCCCAATGTATGAAATGCAACTGTTTTAGTTTGATTATTCATAGCTGCAAATTTAAGAAATTATCCATAGTTTTGAAACATAAATAAATCAGCTATTCAAAATGACTAAATACTTTATCTACATTATGTTATTCGTTTCAATATTTTCGTGTTCTAAGAAAATTGAAATCGATGAAAACAAAGTATTTAAACTAAATCGTTACGATAATATTTCTTCTTTAGATCCGATTAATGCACGAACGCAAGCCAATAACTGGGCGTGTAATTTGATGTACAACAGTTTAGTGAAGATTGATAATCAATTAGAAATTCAGCCCGATATTGCAAAATCTTGGACAATTTCTGAAGATGGAAAAACGTATTCTTTTACTTTGAGAAACGATGTTTTTTTTCACAAACATGAAGCTTTCGGAAAAGATTCGACTCGAATTGTAACGGCTTCAGATTTTGAATATAGTTTTAATCGTTTAAAAGATCCGAAAGCTGGAGGTTCTGGAGGTTGGATTATGAATAATATCGATTCGTATAAAGCGATAAATGATACACTTTTTGAAATTAAATTGAAAGAGGCTTATCCTGCTTTTTTAGGTTTAATTTCGATGAAATATGCTTCTGTTGTCCCAAAAGAATTATTCAAAAATGGAAACAATGAATTCTTAAAACATCCAATTGGTACAGGTCCTTTTCAATTTAAGATTTGGGAAGATAATGTAAAAATGGTTTTCAGAAAAAATCCAAACTATTTCGAGTTTGATGAAAAAGGTCAACGTTTACCATATTTAGAAGCGGTTAATTTATCATTTTTACCGGAGAAAAATTCAGAATTTTTAGAATTAATTAAAGGTAATTTGGATATGATGGCAGATTTGGATCCTTCTTATAAAGACGAAATTTTAAATCCAATCGGAGATTTGAATCCAAAATATTCAAATATTTTAACGATTCAAAAAGTTCCTTATTTAAGTACCGTTTATTTATGTTTTTACCTTGATGCGCCTAATGCAGTTGATTTGAAATTGCGTCAAGCGTTGAATTATGGAGTTGATAAAAATAAAATCATCAAATATATGATGAAAGGACAAGCTTTTGAAGCAGATGGAGGTTTCATTCCGAAAGGTTTACCAGGTTATTCGCCAGAAAGTGGTTACAAATATTCTCCCGAAAAAGCACGTAAACTAATCAATAGCTATAAAAAAACGAACGAAAAAATTGTACCAATCGAGCTGACAACTGTGCAAGAATATGTAGATGTTTGCGAATATATTGCGGCAGAAATGGCAAAATTAGGTTTACCAATAAAAGTGAATGTTGTACCTGGACCAACGATGCGTGATGGAAAAGCAACAGGGAAATTTACGTTGTTCCGTGCAAATTGGGGAGCAGATTATCCAGATGCAGAAAACTTTTTGTCCTTATATTATTCAAAAAACTTTGCGCCAGAAGGTCCAAATTATTCACATTACAAAAATGGTGAGTTTGATAAAATGTATGAACAAGCATTTTTGATAAATAATCCTGACGAGCGTGCCAAAATTTATCAAAAAATGGATGCATTGATGATGCAAAACGCTCCAATTTTGCCATTATTCTATGATCAAACAACGTTATTTTTGAATAAAAAAGTCAAGAATTTTTCGATGGGACCAATCAAATTATTGGATTTAACGAGAGTTTACAAAGAATAATTCTTTTGACATTTCTCAAAAAGTTTGAACATCTTTTAAAAAAATCTAAATAATATTTCATTTTATTTCACGACATTAGATAATTGTTAACTTATTTGAAATAATCAGTTTTCTCTAACGTTTGAAATCAATATTTTAAAAGAAATAATTTCAGAATTAAAGGCGTTAAACCGAGTTTTTTTAGATATATTTGACACCAAATTTTTAATCAAAATCATTTAAATTTTTACTTATGAAAGTAAGACAACTTTTCGTAGTAGGATCTATCGTTACTCTTGTTGCAATTGGAGTAATCTCTTATTTTTGGCCAGGTATTTTATGGTCTTTAATAATTATTCTTCCTTTGATTGCTTTAGGATTTGCAGATATCTCGCAAACAAAACACGCTATCAGAAGAAATTTTCCAATTATTGGACATGGACGTTATTTGTTAGAAAGTATTCGTCCAGAAATTATGCAATACTTTGTTGAAACGGATACTGAAGGAAAACCTATTGACCGTTTAATGCGTAGTATGGTGTATCGTCGTGCAAAAAATGTAATTGACACAGTTCCTTTTGGGACGCAATTAGATGTTTATGAACCAGGATATGAGTGGTTAAATCATTCGATGTATGCTGGAAAAATCAAACATGCTGATGATCCACGTGTAAAAGTTGGTGGAAGTGAATGTAAACAACCTTATTTAGCAAGTTTATTAAATATTTCTGCAATGTCTTTCGGTTCGTTAAGTGAGAATGCTGTATTAGCGATGAACAAAGGAGCCAAATTAGGAAACTTTGCACACAATACTGGTGAAGGGGGAATTTCTCCATATCACTTACAGCCAGGTGGAGATTTAATTTGGCAAATTGGTACAGGATATTTTGGTTGTCGTGCTACTGATGGAGGTTTCGACCCAGATAAGTATGTAGAACGCGCTACTTTACCAAATGTAAAAATGATTGAGTTAAAAATTTCTCAAGGTGCAAAACCAGGTCACGGAGGAATTTTACCAGCAAATAAAAATACGCCAGAAATCGCTAAGATTCGTGCTGTAGAACCATATACAACTGTTGATTCTCCTCCATCTCATTCAGCTTTCTCTGATGCAGAAGGAATGTTACATTTCATCAAACAATTAAGAGAATTATCAGGTGGAAAACCAGTTGGTTTCAAATTGTGTATAGGGATTAAACGTGAGTTTATCGAAATTTGTGAAGCAATGATTAAAACGGGTATCAAACCAGATTATATCGCAATTGACGGTGGTGAAGGTGGAACTGGAGCTGCTCCTGTAGAGTTCTCTAACTCTCTAGGTATGCCTTTGTTAGATGGTTTAGCTTTCGCAGTTGATACTTTACGTGGTTATGGTCTTAAAAAAGATATTCGTGTTGTAGCTTCTGGAAAAATTATTTCTTCTTTCCACATTGCTCGTGCAATGGCGATTGGTGCAGATTTAGTTTATTCGGCTCGTGCTATGATGATGGCTGTAGGATGTATCCAAGCTTTACAATGTAATACAAATACATGTCCAGTTGGTGTTGCGACCCAAGATCGTGAATTGATGAAAGGGTTAGATGTAGAAGATAAAGCAACTCGTATGTATAATTTCCACAAGAAAACAATGCATATATTATCTGAATTAATTTCTGCAACAGGTGTTAAATCTCACAGAGATTTCAATCGTTCTCACGTAAATTTACGTATCGACAATACACGTATTATGTCTTATGATCAATTGTATCCAATTGTAGAAGAAGGTGCATATGTAGGAATGTCTGTAGAAGACGTATTACAAGAAATTAGAGTTCGTACATTAAGTAAAGTGAATTAATCAATTTCATATAATAGTAAAAAAGCAATCCAATTGGATTGCTTTTTTTATTCAAGAATATTCCGTAAATATTGAGACGGACGACAACCTGTATGTTCCAAAAAAGCATCCGAAAAAGTCTTTCTTGAATTAAAAACCAGTCTTTTATTGTATATTTTTTGAGATTTGGTTCATATGCAAATCGTTTCAAAAGATGATTAATTCTCAATTCGTTGGTTGTTATTTTACTTCTTTATACTCAACGCCCCTGAAGGACATTGGTGAACTTGTTTGATAAGTTCATCACTACTTGCATTTTCTGGTCTTAACCAAGGTTTTTCTTTTGGTTTGTAAACATTTGGAAGTGATTTTACGCAAATGCCTGCGTGTTGACATAATTTGGGCTTCCAGATTATGGTGATTTCTCCGTTTGTGTATTCGTGTTGGCTCATTTTGATATTTTTTATGAATTGAAGTTACTTAAAAATTTTCAATACTCAATGTTAAAATAATCTTAGTTCCAATATTTTGGGTACTCTCAATTCGCATTTTAATGTCAGCTATTTTAGCTAATTGTGTCGCGATATTCAATCCAAGTCCGCTACCGGAAATGTTTAGTGTAGATTCATTTTGAATACGGAAAAATCGTTCTTGAACAAATTTTAAATCTTCTTGATTCATTCCAATTCCATTGTCTTCAAAAATCAATTCATAACTATTATTCTCGATGTTAGAAAGAATTGTGATTTGACCTTTTAAGTTAGAATATTTTATAGCATTTGATAAAACATTATCTATAATAATCTCAAAAAATTCTTGGTAATTATCAATTTCACAAGCTTGAAGTTGTTCTGTATCGACAGAAATTTGTTTTTCTTGTAATAAAACATCAAAACGTTCAATTGATTTTAAAACTTCGGTTTTTAGCTCAAATAAAGAAGTTTTCAACTCTAAACTATTATTTTCTACACGAGAAATCAACAAAAATTGTTCTACCAAACGATCCAAACGATTCACTTGTTTCAAAGTATAATCAATTTTTTCATTGTATTGCTCAGGCGTGCGTTCGCGTCGAATCAAAATTTCCAATGTTCCTTTTATAATCGCCAAAGGTGTTCGAAGTTCGTGTGAAGCATCAGCCGAGAACTGTTTAGCTTTTAAAATTTGAAACTCTAATCGATCTAACAGTGAATTTATTGTTGCTGAAAGTTGAAATAATTCATCTTTATTTTTAGGTAATTGAATGCGTTCTGAAAGATTATTTTCGGTGATCGATTGCGCTGTATGAATCACATTGAAAACAGGTTTAATCGATTTAGCCGCAATAAAACGAGCTAAAAGAAACGTCAATAAAACTGAAATAGGAAAGATAATAAGTAAGGCAGTTTTTAAATAATCTAATGCTAATTGATTGTGTTTTGTAGAAACGCCTATTACTAAATAACCAACAACTTCGCCATGATGAATTAATTTTGCTTGAGAAATTAATAACTGAATTGAATTATATTCAGCATAAAATGGCTTGTTTTCTGGTTCTTCATTGTTCCAATCCAATTGATTTTGAACCATGTTTGGAGAACTTTCAACTAAGTTGAAATTTTTATCATAAATTGAGATAAAAACAGGATTCAGCGCAATGTCTGTATGTTCTACTTCTTCCCATTCGCGCGGTTGAACGAAGTTTTCTAATGTAGGTTCGTGTAAAACATAATCGACGTGACTGTTAATTTCTTCCTCCAACGTTTCGTACATTGTTTTGTTAATTCCCCTATTTACAACAAAGAAAATTAACCCAAAAATAATGAGTAAAACAGCAGAAAATAAAATGCTGTAAAAGGTTGCAATTCTATTTTTTACAGATAATTTTTTAAACATCGTTTGTTATATAACCCACGCCACGAATAGTATGTAAGCGCGGATCGTCTTTTTTTAGATTTAATTTTTTACGAATCGCGTTAATAAAAACATCAATTACACTTGTATCGTATTCAAAGTGAATGTCCCAAACGTTTTCAATGATTTCTTTGCGTGTACAAATTCGGTTTTTATTTTTGAAAAGGTAAGCTAAAAGTTGAAATTCTTTTAATGTTAATTCAACTAAATTATTGTCTAAAAAAGTCTGATGTGTTTCTGGATTGATTGAAATATTTCCGAAATTTAAAAGATTATTCGATTCATTTTGACGAAGATAAACGTTTATTCGCGCTACTAATTCATTAAAATCAAACGGTTTTTTGATGTAATCATTTGCACCAGCATTCAAACCTTCAATCGTATCTTGAACTGTATCTTTCGCTGTAATGAAAATAATGGGTGTTTTTTGGTTCATATTTTCAGAATTTCGGATTGCTTTACAAACGTCTAATCCAGAAATATTTAACATCATCCAATCCAATAAAATAACATCAAATTTCTCGTTATTTATTTTCACTAAGGCATCTTCACCACTTAAACAGTGCGTTGGCGATAAATTTTCTTCTTCTAAACCTTGAAGCATAAAATTGGCAATTCCCAATTCATCTTCAACAATTAAAACTTTTGGTTTGTTCATTTTCTAATTCGGAACAATAACATTCAAAGCATTCGGAACAATCGAAACTTCAATAGAATTTTGGTTAAAAATAACGGCTTCACCATCAACTTGAGCAATTGTTTTTGGTTGTTTGGAATTGAATTTTACTGAATTGACTTGCAATACTTTTGCTTGCTTCATTTTTTCAATTCGTTTTCCTAAAACATTAGCCGAAAACTGAATTTGTTGTATAAAATTAAGCTTTTTTACTGCAAGAAAGTCTAATTTTCCATCATTTAATTTTGCATTGGGTGAAAATGAGATGCCGTAACCCGCTTCGTTAGAGTTAGAGCAGAACACAAAATAAAAATCATCATCTAATATATGTTCATTGTCTAATTTGATGCTAAATTTTTTCGGTTGAAAGTTAAAAATTGCTTTTGTACTGGCAGTTACATATCCCAAAAAATTTCTGGTTTTGGTTTGCGCATAATTGTTAATTACATCTGCATCAATTCCCAATCCCATATTGCTAAAAAAGTAATTTTCGTTGATTTTTCCTGCATCAATTTTATTGATTTTTGCATTCAAAATCGTCTCAAAAGCTTTTTCTGTGGTTTTAGGAATGTGTAAATTCGCCGCTAATCCATTTCCGGAACCAATCGGAATAATCCCCAATGTAACATTGCTGCCAACCAAGGCTTGAGCGATTTCGTTTATCGTTCCATCACCGCCACAAGCTACGATTATATTAGGATTTTTTGTCAGAACTTGATTTGTAATTTCAGTTGCGTGACCAATATTTTCAGTTAAAAATGTTTCGAATTCAACATTTTTTTGACTAAAATAGTGTTGAATTTCAGTTTCAATCATTCGTCCTTTTCCCTTTCCAGCAATAGGATTGATGATAAAAATGATTTTATTTTTCATTTAATAAATGATTGCTAAATAAATAATCGGCTGTTTGATAATTAGATATGATAGAACGCTCGAAAATAGGATCAACCTTTGTATCAATTAAATTTTTGTCAATCCATTTGTATTGATTGATTTTCTTTTGATCAGATAAAATCGAAACATCTTCACCTTTTTTCATTCCTAATTTAATATACGTACCAACAAAAGAACGTGATTTGTATTGCGGATCAAAAATATCTTTTCCATAAAATTGAGATGTATATTTCCAATTGAACAACGAAAATAACGTAGGGAAAATATCAATTTGAGAAACTTCTTTTGTTACATTTTCGTTGGCGTGCGATTTTAAATTATAGATAAATGCCGGAATGTGATGATTTTTTACATCAATTGCATCTTTGCCCGCGCTACTTGCACAGTGATCGGCAATAAAAACAAAAACGGTATTACTGAACCAAGGTTTTGTTTTGGCTTTTGCAATTAAATCTCCAATTGCATAATCGGCATATTTTACAGCTCCAGGACGACCAGTTCCAGACGGAATATCAATTTTTCCATCTTCGTACGTATAAGGTTTGTGGTTAGAAGTTGACATGACAAAAGCAAAAAATGGTTGTTTTGTTTTGTATTTTTCATCGGCAACTTTGATCACTTTTCTGTAAATATCATCATCGGCAATTCCCCAAGCATTCTCAAAAGTAACTTCATCATCATTAATATTGTATCGATTGGTATTGATTTTATCACTCAAAACGCTGCCACGACCGCGATCGTAAATGTCAAAACCATTTCCACCATAAAACGCATTCATATTGTCAAAATATCCATCGCCACCATAAAAAAACATATTGTGGTATCCTTTTGCTTTGAAAACATTCGAAATAGTATATAAATTTTGATTATCAACACGCTTCACAATACTGTTTCCAGGCGTAGGAGGAATTGATAATGTGACAGCTTCCATTCCACGAACAGTACGCGTTCCGTTGGCAAACATATTTGAGAAGTAAATGCTGTTATTTGCAATATCATTAAGGTTTGGAGTTATTGATTTTCCGTTGAATTGCTCTTGCAAAAATGAAGCGCTCATACTTTCCATTAACACAAAAATCACGTTTGGTTTTTGTTCTGGTTGTGATGGATTACTCGCTAAAATTGTTCTTCGTATTGGATTTTTGAATTGTTGATCGAAAACAGTTTTCGAATCTTGCAATTCAGATTTCATCACTGCAAAAGCATCTTCAATCGGAATAGATTTATAATGTTCGTCATATTTTAAATGATTATTTCGGAAAGCTGAAAAGAAAGAAAAGATTCCCGCTTTTGAAATTTCGTTGTTGTATCGGTTTTCTGAAGTTGAACTACTATCATTATTTAAAAGAAACAATGAGCCAACCACAAGTACTAAATTGAACACAAAAACGCCAATTTTTTGACTTGTTTTTGGCTTGTTATGAAATGTATTGTAAAAGAAGTAACCTTTTTTTGTTGCAAAAATTGTTAAGCCAGTAATTAAAACAATTCCGCCAATTAAAACTGGTAAAGGATATGATTCTTGAATATTTTTAACAACTTCGTAGGTATAAATTAAATAATCGACCGCAATAAAATTGAATCGGCTTTTGAATTCGTCCCAAAATGTAACTTCGGCAAAAAATGTAAAATAAATGATTACCAAATACAATGTATAAACGAAATACACGAAAGTTCGATCAAATAATGAATTGACGAATTTGTTTGGTAAAATCATAAAATAAAATGATAAGAATAACGTGAAACAGCTTACAACGCTAATGTCGTACACCAATCCATAAAAAATAGTGTGCAATAACGAGCCAATATTCCAATCGAAATCACTTTTTACCCAAATTGCAAAAATTAGGCGTAGAATAAATGAAATTAGAATAAATAACGAACTGAAAAATAGTAAAATACTGTAACGTCCTTTTAAATTATTTGTAAACATTTTGTTTTTGAATTATTGTTCAAATATCTTGATATTTAATAGATTATTAACATGGAAAAGTGAATCTTAAGCGAATCTTAAGTTTGCGATTCTTGAATGAAAGATAGAAACTGAAAACGTTAATAATTCGTGAAAAAATGGTTTTGATTAGAAATAGTTGTAAATTTGTATTTGGTTTATAAAGTAGGTATAATGGAAGAGATATTAATCAATGAAAAAGAAGAAAAGTTTTTAACATATTGGGAGAAAAGATTCTCTACAATTTTTAAAGACAATACAAGTTGGACAACTTTGTTTATGACAGTTAACAAAGCTACTTTTCCAGATTCATTAAATATAGAAACGTTTTGCAAAAAGTTTATGCAAGATTTCAATATGAAATTATCATATAAATATGATGAATCAGATAACGAATACGATTTGACAATTACAAGATAATTACGGAAAACGAAAAATCCTTATCAATTTTGATAAGGATTTTTTTTGTTGTAAAATGGGACATTTGATTGATAATCATGCTTAAATTTTAAGAAAAATATTTAACCAAAAAATTAAATAAAATATTGTTGATTTAGATTTGATTTTACTAATTAAAATGTTTAATTTTGCAATTCACTTTTAAAGGTGATTTAGTTTTTAAAGTTTACAACATTTGTATAGCTCATAATAAGGTTGAGCGTCTCTACGGCAGACCATAAAAAATTGCCACTACAAATGAATTTTTTTCTACAAAATGAGTCTTGAACCACTCTCGTTAGAAAATAGTTTGTTTGTTGATGTAGATGATACAAATGGTTTAAACACATTAAACCAAATAGTACAGCAAACAATACAATGAACCAAAGACTTTTCATTCAGAAGAAATCGAATTTTGACGTTATCAGTCAGAAGACTACAATAGAACTCAAAAACCTTGTACCTACAATTGTGTGCAAGGTTTTTGTTATTTATGATCTATTTAATATAGAAGAAAGCCAATTACAAGAGGTTCAAAATAAGGTGTTTGTCGATCCTGTGACAGACGTTGTTTTCAAATACGTAGAAGATGCAGTTAACGAAAGCATTCCTTATTCTAAAAATTATTTTGCAACCGAATTTTTACCAGGTCAATATAATCAACGCGATGATTCTTCGGAACAATGTTTAGTGTTGATGAATGTTGAAAATGTAACCGTAAAATCTGGTTTACTATATGTTTTCAATGATGATTTGTCTGTGGAAGATTTAAAGAAAGTAAAAGATTACTTAATCAATCCAATTGAGTCGCGCGAGAAAGATCTTTCAAAAATGGAAATTCCAGCTAATCCAGAAGCTACAGAAGTTCCAATTATTGAAGGTTTTATTTCTGCTGACGAAAATAAACTACAAGACATTTACAACCAATTTGGATTATCGTTAGAGATGGATGATTTAGTTTTTATTCAAGACTATTTCAAATCAATCAATCGTAATCCAACCGAAACTGAGTTAAAAGTTTTAGATACTTATTGGTCTGATCACTGTCGTCATACAACTTTTGAGACGGAGATTACAGATGTTCAATTTAATTCTAAATTTAACGAAACACTTCAAAAAACATTCGATTATTACCAACAAGTTCGTCAAGAATTAGGAATAACTAAACCAATTCGTTTGATGGATTTAGCAACTGTGATGGGAAAATATCTTTCTCGTACAGGAGTTGTGAAAAATATTGATGTTTCTGAAGAAATTAACGCATGTTCTATTGTCGTTCCAATCGATGTAGATGGTGTTGAAGAAGAATGGTTATTACAATTCAAAAACGAAACACATAATCACCCAACAGAAGTGGAACCATTTGGTGGAGCTTCGACATGTGTTGGTGGAGCAATACGCGACCCTTTGAGTGGACGTTCTTACGTTTTCCAAGCGATGCGTATTACAGGAGCTGCAAATCCTTTAGAAAAAATTGAAGATACGTTACCAGGTAAATTACCACAACGTAAAATCTCTAAAGAAGCAGCAAACGGATACAGTTCTTATGGAAATCAAATTGGTTTAGCGACAACTTTTGTGAAAGAAATTTATGACGAAGGGTACAAAGCAAAACGCATGGAAGTTGGTTTTGTGGCTGGAGCTGTAAAAAAAGAATATGTTCGTCGTGAAGAACCAGTTGCAGGTGACCGAATTATTTTATTAGGAGGAGCAACAGGTCGTGATGGAGTAGGAGGAGCTTCTGGTTCATCTAAAACACACGATGGTCTTAAATTAGACGATTTATCAGCAGAAGTTCAAAAAGGAAATGCAATTGTTGAACGTAAAATTCAACGTTTATTCCGTAATCCAGATGTTTTAGCATTAATCAAAAAATGTAATGACTTTGGAGCAGGAGGTGTTTCTGTTGCAATTGGTGAAATTGCACGCGGAATTAATGTTAATTTAGATTTAGTTCCATTGAAATATGCTGGATTAAACGGAACAGAATTAGCGATTTCTGAATCTCAGGAACGTATGGCTGTTGCGGTTGAGGCTAAAGATGTGGAAACATTTATCTCATTAGCAAAAGAAGAAAATCTTGATGCGACTTGTGTTGCTGAGGTAACGGGAGATGATACAATGACTTTGGTTTGGAAAGGAACAAAAATTGTTGAATTAGACCGTAAATTTTTAGATACAAATGGCGTTCGTAAACAAGCTAAAATCGAAGTTACGGACGAAGAATATACAAATCCTTTTGAGAATAAAGCCTTCAATAAAGAAGCGTTTATTGCAATGATGCAAGAGTTAAATCATGCGTCGCAAAAAGGTATGGTAGAAATGTTTGACAATAACGTTGGACGTTCTACTATTTTGAATGCTTTTGGTGGACAAACAATGGATACACCAGAAGATGTTTCGGTACAAAAATTCCCAACAGACGGATTTACAAATGCAGTTTCTATTGCTTCATTTGGTTACAATCCTACAATTTCTCGTTGGTCAAATTATCACGGAGCTTATTTTGCGGTAATTGATTCGATGACAAAAATTGTTGCTGCTGGTGGAAATTACGCTGATATTCGTTTAACTTTTCAAGAATATTTTGAAAAATTACGTGATGAAGCTACGCGTTGGGGAAAACCATTTGCGGCTTTATTAGGAACGATTGAAGCACAAAAACAGTTCGGAATTCCTGCAATTGGAGGTAAAGATTCGATGTCTGGTTCTTACCAAGATATTGATGTTCCGCCAACGTTGATTTCTTTTGCAGTTGCACCTTCTTTGGCTAAAAAAATTGTACAAGGAACGTTAGTTGAAAAGAATTCTAAACTTTCAGTTTTTATTCCAACATTAACAGAAGATTATTTAATCGACGAAGCAAATACAAAAGCTATTTTTGATTTTATCGGAACAATTAATGCTGATGTAAAATCAATGATGACGGTTAAATTTGGTGGAATTGCAGAAACTGTAGCGAATATGGCTTTTGGTAATGAAATCGGATTTGAAATCAAAACTGATTTAGATGTAGCAAAATATTATCCAGCTTCGATTGTAATTGAACATTCAGATGATTTAAATATTCCTGCTGAAATCGCTCAAAATTATCATGTTTTAGGTCAGACAAATGATTCAACTTCGTTCAACTTTAATGGAGAAGAAATTAATTTGATTGAATTAAAACAACAATGGAAAGAAACATTCAATTCATTGTTTCCATATAAATCAACTACTGAAACTGTTGTTGAGGAAAAAGATTTAAAAGCAGAACAAATTTGTTTTGCCTTCGCCGATCATAAAGTAGAAAACCCAAAAGTTTTCATTCCAATTTTCCCAGGAACAAATTCAGAATATGATTCAGCAAAAGCGTTCCGTAGAGAAGGAGCAATCGTTTCGACTTTGCCTTTCCGTAATTTAACACAACAAGATGTTGAAGAATCAGTTGATGCTTTTGTAAATGAAATCAATCAAGCCAATATTTTCTTTGTACCAGGAGGTTTTTCAGCTGCTGATGAGCCAGATGGATCAGGTAAATTTATTGCAACGGTTTTACGCAATGAGAAAATCAAAAATGCAATTCACAATTTATTAGAGCGCGATGGTTTGGTTTTAGGAATCTGTAATGGTTTTCAAGCGTTGATTAAATCAGGATTATTGCCTTATGGACGTATTCAAGATTTAGAAGAAGATACACCAACATTAACGTTCAATGAAATTGGTCGTCACATTACACAATTAGCGAAAGTGAGAGTGAATAAATCGCATTCACCTTGGTTAAAAGGAATGGAAGGACAAGAATATTGGATTCCGTTTTCGCATGGAGAAGGTCGTTTCGTAGCAAATGAGGTTGAATTAGAAAAGTTAATTGATAAAGGACAAATTGCCACTCAGTTTGTTGATTTGGATGGAAAATTAGCTGGAAAAATGCCTTATAATCCAAATGGATCTACGTTTGCGGTAGAAGGAATTGTATCGCCTTGTGGAAAAGTTTACGGACGAATGGGACATCCAGAGCGTTACGAAGAAGGATTATTCAAGAACATTCCAGGAAATGGATATATGAATATCTTCAAAAATGCGGTGGAGTATTTTAGAGGGTAGTTTATAGATATGAGATATTAGATGTTAGATTTGAGAAAATTTAACTTCTAAAAATTAAATAAAAACTTGTCATTCCGAGCTTATCGAGGAATCTAAAAAAGATTCTTCATTACGCTAAAGCTTCATTCAGAATGACAATTGGAAATAAAATAACGAATTTCGAATCTCGCATTTCGAATTTCTAAAAAAGAAACAAACAACAAACTAATACCAATTTCGATCCTGAACCAATCGAAATTAATCTCGAAAGTTAACCTTGAACAAGTTAATTTTCAAAACAAACAACAAACACGAAGTGGACTTTTTCATTTCAAACAAAACAAAAAAACGATGTAATGAAGTTAGAAATAAGAAACTAGAAGTTAGATGAATTATAACTTTGAATTTCGAAAATCGAGCTTCGAAAAAACAAACAACAACGATGAGCTTAACAAAAAAAGACTTCATTTACGAAGGGAAAGCAAAACAAGTTTACTCAACAGAGGAAGCAGACAAAGTAATTGTTTATTACAAAGATGACGCAACTGCATTTAATGCACAAAAGCGCGGAACTGTTGAGGACAAAGGAGAAATGAACAACAAAATTTCGACTTTAATTTTCAACTATTTGATTGAAAAAGGAGTTAAAACTCATTTCATCGAGCAGTTGAATGATCGTGAGCAATTGGTGAAAAAAGTATCAATTATTCCAATTGAAATGGTTGTGCGCAACTATGTAGCTGGGTCTATGGCTCAACGTTTAGGATTAGAAGAAGGAGCGAAATCTCCAGTTACAATTTTTGATATCTGTTACAAAAAAGATGAATTAGGAGATCCATTAATCAACGATCATCATGCGGTTTTATTAGGAGCTGCAACATATGATGAGTTAGATGAAATGTACACACAAACAGAAGTAATTAACGAAGCGTTGAAAGAATTGTTCTTAAAAGCTGGATTAATTTTAGCTGATTTTAAAATTGAATTTGGTAAAGATGTTGATGGTAATATCATTTTAGCTGACGAAATTTCTCCAGACACATGTCGTTTATGGGATGTTGAAACAGGAAAAAAATTAGATAAAGACCGTTTTCGTCGTGATTTAGGTGATGTTTCAGAAGCTTATCACGAAGTATATAATCGTTTGACAGAAGTTTTAAAATAAACATTTTTTTCATTCTATAATGATTGATAAAAAATTACATAAAAGCCAATTAAAAGCTGAATATTTAACGAATTTCTACGAAAGAAATTTATTGAAAAAATATGCAGCCGATACTGTGGATAGTGTAAACGAAGAATGTGGTGTTTTTGGGGTTTATTCGCCAAAGAACATCAACACGTATTCTATTGCGCAGTTTGGTTTATTTGCGCTTCAACACCGTGGACAGGAAGCGTGTGGTGTTTCTTTCTTGAAAGATGGAAACATCAAAACGGTGAAAAAAACAGGTTTGGTATTAGACGTTTTCAAAACAATGGAAGCCGAAATTGAAGAATACCAAGGAAATGCTGCGATCGGACATACACGCTACACAACTGCTGGAGGTGGAAGTCGTCGTAACATTCAGCCACTTTACACGTACAATATTTACGGAAAACCTCATTTCTCTATTGCTCACAACGGAAATTTGATTGAAGTTGAAGAATTGAGAGCTGAATTAGAAGCAGAAGGTTTACCATTTTTAGCAACTTCGGATACGGAGGTTTTATTACGTTCTATTCAAAAATATTCGCATTTAGATATTGTAGAAGCTATACAGAAAGGTACAGAAAAGGTAAAAGGAGCTTATTCGGTTTTGTTATTAGCGAATAATCAAATGGCAGCTTTTCGCGATCCAAATGGTATTCGTCCTTTATGTTTAGGAAAATTGGACGATGCCTATGTTTTCTGTTCAGAAACATGTGCATTAGACGCTGTCGGAGCTGAATTTATCCGTGATGTAGAGCCAGGTGAATTGATTGTTGTAAATGAACAAGGTTTGAAATCTTATTCATTAAATCAACCAACGCAGCGTAATATTTGTGCTTTTGAGTACATTTATTTTGCACGTCCTGACTCGAATATCGAAGGAAATGAAATCTACGATTTACGTGTAGAATCTGGTCGAAAATTATACGAACAATCTCCTGTTGCTGCCGATATTGTAATTGGTGTTCCAGATTCTGGAATTCCATCTGCAATTGGTTATTCAGAAGCTTCGGGTATTCCTTACGAACCAATTTTGATTAAGAATCGTTATATGTCGCGTTCGTTTATCGTTCCTTCACAAGAAATGCGTGAACGTGTGGTCAACTTAAAATTGAATCCCATCAAAAATAAAATCAAAGGAAAACGTTTGGTTGTTTTAGATGATTCGATTGTACGTGGAACAACTTCGAAACTTTTAATCAAAATCTTAAAAGAAGCAGGAGCAAAAGAAATTCATTTCCGTTCTGCTTCGCCTCCAATTATTGCACCTTGTTATTTAGGAATTGATATGCCTTCTAAAGCAGATTTAATTTCAGGAAATAAGTCAATTAAAGAGGTTGAAGATTATTTGAATGTCGATTCGTTAGATTTCTTAACAGTTGATAATCTGATTGATTTATTAGGAAGTAAAGAACATTGTTTTGGATGTTTTACAGAAAAATATCCCGTAAATTATTCTAATGAAGAATGTAAAGAGGTAAAACCTTTGCATATAGATTAATAAGTTATACGAATTTCGAATCTCGTATTTCGAAAAACTAAATCATAATTAAAATGAGCAATACATATAAACAAGCCGGAGTAGATAAGGAAGAAGGTTATCAAACGGTATCGAAAATTAAAGATGCAGTTGCAGCAACACACAATTCAAACGTGTTGAATGGAATTGGAAGTTTTGGTGCATTTTACCAATTAGGAGGTTACAAAAATCCTGTTTTGGTATCAGGAACCGATGGTGTAGGAACTAAACTACGTGTGGCTTTAGATTCTAAAGTTTACGATACAGTTGGGATTGATTGTTTCGCGATGTGTGCAAATGATATTTTGTGTCATGGAGCAAAACCATTATTTTTCTTAGATTATTTAGCTTGTGGAAAATTAGATTCTGATATCGCAGCAGAAATTGTAGGTGGAATTGCACAAGCGTGTAAAGAAACTGGAACAGCATTAATTGGTGGAGAAACAGCAGAAATGCCAGGAATGTACCAAGTTGGTGATTATGATGTTGCTGGATTTTGTGTTGGAGTAGTAGAACGAGATGAAATTATCGATGGTTCTAAAATAAAAGCTGGACAAGTAATTATTGCGTTACCATCAAGTGGTTTCCATTCGAATGGATTCTCTTTGGTTCGTAAAGTTTTCCCAGATTTTAACGAAGAATTTGAAGGTAAACCTTTGTTCGAAACATTATTAGTTCCAACAAAATTATATCAAAATGATATTTTCAAAATCAAAGATGCTGGAATCGAAATGTCTGGAATTGCTCATATTACAGGAGGTGGATTAATCGAGAATGTTCCTCGTATTATAAATGACGGATTAACTGCTGTAATAGAAAAAGCAAAAATAAATGTACCAACAGTGATGCAAGAATTAGCTAAACGCGGAGGAATTGCAGAAAACGAAATGTTTGGAACATTTAATATGGGTGTTGGAATGGTTGTCATCGTTGACCAAACTGATGCTGAAAAAGTATTGAATATTATTGATGGAAGTGCGTTGATTGGAGAAATTCAAGAAGGTGCTGACAAAATTATATTGAAATAGTAGATTAAATAGTTTAAAAAAGCCGGATAAGATTTCTTATCCGGTTTTTTTATTTTTTGGGATTATTTGTTTTTGATTAAGATTGATCCTTGTTATAAAATTTTGTAGTTTTTTTCTTAAATAAAAAAGCTTAATTAAAATACAATAGCTTTTAAAGTTAATTCATTTTCTTTTTTTTAATTTATTAAGCATTTCCTCACCTCATTCAATCTTCGTATCTTTGCATTTCATTCAAAAAACTCCAAATTCACTCATAAGTTATGCAACAATCAAAGGCTTTGGCAATTCTAAAATCTGGTCGAAATGTATTTTTAACAGGTTCTGCGGGTGCCGGAAAAACTTATGTGTTAAATCAATACATTCAATATCTTAAACAACATGGCGTTCCTGTTGCTATAACGGCTTCTACGGGAATTGCTGCGACGCACATGAATGGTCAAACGATACATTCTTGGGCTGGAATTGGAATAAAAGATTATGTTTCTGATCGATATTTGGCTTCGCTTCGCGACAAGAAATATTTCCGAGATAAAATGGACAAAGTAAAAGTCTTAATTATTGATGAAATCTCGATGCTGCACCGAAATCAGTTGGATGCGGTTGATTATGTTTTGAAGTTTTTCAAACAAAACGATGAACCTTTTGGAGGTGTTCAAGTAATTTTTTCGGGTGATTTTTTCCAGTTACCGCCGATTGGTGAAGAGTGGGAAGAATCGAAAGATAAATTCTGTTTTATGTCCGATGCTTGGGTTCAAGCAAAAGTGCATATTTGTTATTTGACAGAGCAATATCGTCAAACAAACAATGCATTGAATGATATTTTGAATGAAATTCGTTCGGGGAATATTTCGCAAAAAACAGTTGATTTATTAGAAACTCGAATCGAATATTTTCCAGATGAAATAGATTCACAAACTCGTTTGTATACACATAATATGGATGTGGACCGAATTAATAAAGGTCAATTGATTAATATTGATTCTTCTTCCAAAACATTTGAAGCAAAAGTTGCGGGAAATCCAGCTTTGGTTGAGGTTCTTAAAAAATCTGTTTTAGCAGAAGAAGTTTTAGAATTGAAGATAGGAGCGAAAGTGATGTTTGTTCGTAACAATTTCGAAGTTGGTTTTGTAAACGGAACGCTTGGAAATGTTTCGGGGTATACTGAAAAAGATGAGCCAATTATCAAAACATTAGATGGAGAATTTTACGTTGCAAAACCAGAAACGTGGGCAATAGAGGACGAAAGCGGAAAAGCATTGGCTTCATTCACACAAGTTCCGCTGCGTTTGGCTTGGGCGATTACAATTCATAAATCGCAAGGAATGACGTTAGATTCTGCGTTTATAGATCTATCAAAAGCGTTCGAAAAAGGACAAGGGTATGTTGCACTTTCACGTTTACGAGATTTAAATTCGTTGATGTTACACGGATTGAATCAAACAGCTTTAGAAATTGATTCACTTGCAATGAAGGCAGATAGACGTTTTCAGGTTTTATCGAATGAAATGGATGAGTTTCTAGATGAAAAAGAATTGCAAAACTCTTGGGCTGCTTTTATCCGATATTCTGGTGGAACTTTGGATAAAAAACAAATTGCAAAAAATATCGAAAAGAATAAAACCAAAGAAAAAGGACAAAAGAAATCGACTTACGAAATTACATTAGAATATGTGAAAGAAGGTTTGTCTTTGGATCAAATCGCAGAGAAAAGAGGTTTAACTACTTCAGCAATTGTCGATCATATTGGTAAAATCAAAGAAAGTGAGCCTGATTTGGATTATTCAAAATTTAAACCTTCTGATAAAATTATTGATAAAGTTCGATTAGCGTATAGTGAAATCGAATTTGAAGAGAATAAAGTTTTAAAACCAATTTATGATTATTTCAATGGTGAAATTGGTTATGAAGACATCAAAAAAGCATTACTTTTTATAGATTAAATAAAAATTGTCAGTTCAAAAATCTAAATAACTGACAAAATTGGTCAAATTATTCGAAAGGAATAGTTGTTGTTAAAAGATAAGTATTAAAAATGAACGCTTTTTAAAAGCATCCATAATTTAC
Source organism: Empedobacter sp. UBA5987 (assembly GCF_002429865.1). Lineage (NCBI taxonomy): Bacteria > Pseudomonadati > Bacteroidota > Flavobacteriia > Flavobacteriales > Weeksellaceae > Empedobacter > Empedobacter sp. UBA5987. The sequence goes on along the minus strand of NZ_DJBB01000014.1, from coordinate 21,781 downwards.
AATTTATGTCAATAGAAAACAATAATGTAGTTTCAGTAAACTACTCATTACATACCATCGAAGCGAATGGTGAAAAAGTATTTGTAGAACAATCAAATGCAGAAGAGCCATTAACTTTTTTATTCGGAGCAGGAATGATGATTCCAAAATTTGAAGAAGAATTAAAAGAGTTATCAGTTGGTGATAAAAAATCATTCGTAATTACTCCAGCACAAGGATACGGTGAAAGAGTAGAAGAAGCTGTTGCTCAATTACCTTTAGATATGTTCAAAGAATCTGGATTGCCACCAGTTGGAGCAATTTTACCTTTGACTGATGATGCAGGAAATCAATTCCGTGCTTCAGTTGTAGAGGTAACAGATGAAGCTGTTATTGCAGATTTGAATCCTCCAATGGCAGGAAAAACATTAGAATTTGAAGTTGAAATTCTTAATGTTCGTCCAGCAACTGAGGAAGAATTATCTCACGGACACGCACATGGAGTTGACGGAACTCAAGGGCACTAAAAAATATTTTCAAAAGGCTATTTCAATTTGAGATAGCCTTTCTTGTTTTTAATTGTGAATAAATCATTAATAAATAGATTAAATCCACGTTATATTTTTCGACTTGCATCAACTAAAATCTTATCTTTGTAAAACAAACAAGATTACTTACAAACAAACATGAAAATAGCTGTATTTGTTTCCGGAGGCGGAACAAATCTTCAAAATATTATTGATGCAGTTGAAGACGGAACGTTACCAAATGTCGAGATTTCGATGGTAATGGCAGACCGAGATTGTTATGCAATAGAACGATCGTTGGATAAAGATATCCGAACGTATGTCTTAGACCGAAAAACTTTTTCGGAAGATGCTGAACATAATTTAGAAGGAGAAGAAATCGACTTAATTGTTTTGGCAGGTTTTTTAACCATATTATCTCCAGAATTTACCTCGAAATGGGGCTCTAAAATGATTAACATTCATCCTGCATTATTACCAAAATTTGGTGGAAAAGGAATGTATGGCGCGAAAGTTCACAAAGCAGTTTTAGAAGCTGGTGAAAAAACATCAGGAGCAACTGTACATTTTGTAACGGCTGGTGTAGACGAAGGACAAATTATTTGTCAAGGAATTTTTGAAATTGAAGAAGGTGATGAAGTAGCAGATTTACAGCGTAAAGTTGCTGAGGTAGAAAGTGAAATCTACATTAAGGCAATCAAGCAAATCAGCGAAGCATAAAATATAGAATGCCTCAATGTTGTGTACATTGAGGTTTTTCATTTCCAATAAAATAGTAAACAAACAATAAACTTTAAAAACTAAACACAATGCAAAAACAAGCGCTAATAAGTGTTTCGGACAAGTCGAACTTGTTAGAATTTGCAAAATTCTTGGTTGAACAAGATTACAAAATCTTATCAACTGGAGGAACATTCAAACATTTACAAGACAACGGAATCGAAGTTACAGAAGTAAAAGATGTAACTGGTTTTCCTGAGATTTTAGATGGTCGCGTAAAATCTTTACATCCTGCAATTCATGGTGGTATTATGGCGCGTCGTTCGGACGAAAATCATATGGCAACAATTGCGGAACATGGAATTAACCCAATTGATATCGTTATTGTAAATCTTTATCCTTTCTTCGAAAAGATGAATACAGGTCTTTCTGAAGCGGAAATGATTGAATTTATTGATATCGGTGGTCCATCAATGTTACGTTCTTCTGCAAAGAATTTTTATGATGTAACAGTTGTAACGGATGTGAATGATTATGAAGTAGTGATGAATGAAATTCGTGAGAATGGTTCAACTTCTATCGAAACGCGTAAATTATGTGCTGGTAAAGTATTCAACTTAACTTCTGCTTATGATGCGGCGATTTCTACTTACATTTTAGGAGAAGATTTTCCTCAATTTTTAGAGTCTTCTTACGAGAAAGTGATGGATTTACGTTATGGAGAAAATCCACATCAAAAAGCAGCTTATTATGTTGATAAAACGAAAAATGGCGCAATGAAAGATTTCGAATATTTACAAGGAAAAGAACTTTCTTTCAACAATATTCGTGATATGGATTTGGCTTATAAAGTGGTTTCAGAATTTGAGGAAACAACTTGTTGTGCAGTGAAACATTCAACGCCTTGTGGAGTGGCAATTGGAGAGAATGTTTTAGAAGCTTATGAAAAAGCGTATGAATGTGATCCAATGTCTATCTTCGGTGGAATCATCGCTTTTAACAAAGAAGTGGATGGTAAAACTGCTGTTGAATTAAATAAAATTTTCTTAGAAATTGTCATTGCGCCTTCATTTACAGAAGAAGCTTTAGAAATTTTTAAAGCGAAGAAAAATGTGCGTATCATCAAAGTTAACAATCCAGTTTCGGATAAAGTTACTTATGTAAAAGTTGATGGTGGATTAATCGTTCAGTCGACAGATAATCAATTTTCAACAGATTTAAAAGTGGTGACTGAAATTCAGCCAACTGAAAAACAAATGACGGATTTAGTTTTTGCTCAAAAAATTGTTAAATGGGTAAAGTCGAATGCAATTGTTGTGGCAACAAATGGTCAATCTTACGGAATCGGAGGTGGACAAACGAATCGTATTTGGGCTGCTCAACAAGCGATTGAACGTGCAAAAGAAAAAGTTCAAGACGATTTAGTTTTAGCTTCTGATGCATTTTTCCCATTCCGTGATGTAGTAGATTTTGCTGCAGCCAATGGAATTAAAGCGATCATTCAACCAGGAGGATCAATCAAAGATGAGGATTCTGTAGCGGCTTGTAACGAGCAAGGAATTCCAATGGTTGTGACTGGTATGAGACATTTTATGCACTAAATTCGAAATGTGATATTCGTTTTGCGATGTTGGAATTTAAGATTAACTTAGTGTAAATGAGAAGTTATAGAAATTTAGACATATGGCAAAAAAGTTTGGAAATTTTAAGACTGGTTTATAATCTTTCTAATAAATTTCCAGAATCAGAAAAATATGGATTAACAGCACAGATTAGAAGAGCTGTAATTTCTATTCTTTCGAATATCGCTGAAGGTTCTGGGAGAAATTCAAATAACAAATGATTAATTTTCTTTCTATTTCAAAAGGTTCAGCTTTTGAAGTTGAAGTTCAATTATTAATTGCTTTTGAGTTGAATTATATTACAGAATCTGAATTAAATGAAGCTTTAGAATTAATTGATCATTATTGTAGAATGAATCAAAGTTTTCAAAACTATTTAATTAAGAAAAATAATGGAACAAAATAATATCGCAAGCCGTGATTCGCATACAGCGACACGCATCTTAATAATTGGATCAGGAGGCCGCGAACACGCAATCGGGTGGAAGTTTGCCGAAGATTTCAAAAATAAAGGAGAAGAAGTTGAAATTTTCTTCGCACCAGGAAATGCTGGAACTGTACAAATCGGAACGAATGTGAATTTAGGTTCGATTGAGGAGATGAAGAATTTCGCTTTAGAAAATCAAATCAACTTAACATTTGTTGGACCAGAAGCTGAATTAGCGGAAGGAATTGTTGATATTTTCCAAGCGGAAGGTTTATCAGTTTTCGGACCTCATAAAGCAGCAGCGCAATTAGAAGCATCGAAAGCATTTGCTAAAGATTTTATGGCGAAATACGGCGTAAAAACTGCAGCGTATAAAAACTTCCAAGGATCTCAATTAGCCAAAGAATATTTACAAACACAAGAATTTCCTATTGTTGTTAAAGCCTCAGGTTTGGCAGCAGGAAAAGGTGTTATTATCTGCCAAAATTTAGAAGAAGCTGAACAAGCAGTTGACGAAATTATGGAAGATAAGACGTTTGGAGATGCAGGAAATGAAGTAGTAATCGAAGAATTTTTAGAAGGGTTCGAAGCTTCAATCTTATCATTTTTCAACGGAAAGAAAATCGTTCCATTTATTTCTGCCAAAGATCACAAGAAAATTGGTGAAGGTGAAACAGGGTTAAACACAGGAGGAATGGGTGTAATAGCGCCAAATCCATTATTTACAGACGAACACTTTAAATTGTTTGAAGAAGAAATTATGGAGCCGACAAAATGTGGTTTAATCAAAGAAGGATTAGAGTTTGCAGGAGTTATTTTCTTTGGATTAATGATTACTCCAAAAGGCGTTTACTTATTAGAGTACAATTTACGTATGGGTGATCCAGAAACGCAAACAACTTTACCTTTATTAGAAACGGATTTATACGAAGCTGTTATGAAATCTATCAACGGAGAAGATTTTGATTTAACGTTCAAAAATCAATCGGCTTGTTGTGTGGTAATGGTTTCTGGAGGATATCCAGGAAATTATGACAAAGGTTTTGAAATTCGTGGTTTAGAAAAAGTAGAATGTCCAAACTTTATTGCTGGTGCTAAATTAGATGGTGAGCAAATCTTAACTTCTGGTGGACGTGTTATTAATGTGGTTGGATTAGGTGATACCTTAGAAGAAGCACGTGAAACTGCTTACGAAAACATCAAAAAAGTACATTTTGATTACGAATATTATCGAAATGATATTGGAGTAATTCAATAAAAAATACAGTTTATATTATTAAAAAATGCGTTTCATTTGAAACGCATTTTTTTTTAATTTATTCTGAAAATTCGACGTGATAAACATCGCTTTTATTTCGATTTATTTTTCGATATTCAAATCCTCCAGCTTGCGGAATAATTTCGACTAAATCAAATGATTGACAACTTTTTGGCAAACCATTAAAAATTAAAGTGAAATGAAGAGACGAACCTTCTTCGATATACGTCCAATTTGGATACATTGTAATTCCATCCGCAAAAACCAATTGACAACGTTTTCCTGATTGATTATCAATAATAAAAGTAGAAGGCCAAATACGTGCAGCATTTGCATATTCATCTGCCGCCATACAACAATGTATAATAACCTGACTTTCTTCTTCGATATTGGTTAAGAGCTCAGAATCAATAAAAATCTTTTCTTCAAGAATAGTTGCACTCATTATTTTGCAATTTTCTTAATGTACAATTCTTCTACTTTTGCACGTGCCCAATCTGTTTTTCGAAGAAATTTCAACGATGATTTCAAACTTGGATTATCATTAAAACATCTGATGTTAATTTGGTTTCCCAAACCTTCCCAACCGCCGTAATAAATTACTAATTCTTCGATAATATCGTCTAAACGTTTTCCGTGTAATGGATTATTTTTTTGACTTTCCATTTTGCAAATTTACGAAAATGTTGGCTTACTATTTTAAAATAAACTCTTTTAGGTTACTTTTAGATTTTCCGCTATTTTCTACCACTTTTGAAAAAACTGAATACAGAATAACACCAGAATTATGCGTAATTTGTTTCATATTGAATAGAAAAGAAATATCTAAATTTTCTGATTTTTTCGATCCAAATTTATTTTCGATTTCGTTGATTAATTTCTCTTCATCGACTAATTGATCCATCTTTAATGTATACGTTTCATCTTCTTCGTTAATATCAATCAAAGTATAAATTTGTTTGTATTGCAAAGGTGTATTGGTAAAAGGATTTGTTAATTCTACTTCGGTAACCAATGGGTTTTTAGAAAATTGACTGCCATAAAAATGATGATATTGATTTAAATCTTGCATCAAATAATTCTGAAAAAGTTCATCATTATCAATAAATTGGTAAATCATATTTTTTTCTGTTTTTTGAAAATTATCTTTTGAAATAGCTAAATCAAAAAGTTTTTTGTAGAATTTTTTGACTTCTTTTAAATTGATAATGTTTTCAACAGCCCCAAACTCATCAGTTTTATAAAGAATGGTATAATTATTAAATTCTTTTAAGTTTTTTTCAATATATTTTTTAATCTCAGGATTATCATCTGGTATTGGAAATTTTGTTTCCCATTTTAAGGTATAAGAATTTGAAGTTGAGTCAATAATAGTTAATTTTAAATCGTATTTATTTTCCTTTTTAGTAATAGTGTCAAATCTATTGTATTCGAAAGTTGACTCGATCACTTCGTATTCAAAAATGTCGCCTTTACTCCAATAAGGAATAGCATCAGCTGTTTGATTTATAGCATTATATTGCCCAAAAGTCAATGAAGATATTAAAAGTATAAACAAAAGATAAATTTGCTTCATTTTACAATGATTAAGATTTATTGTAAAGGTAAAAAGAATTGATTGCTCAATTCTTTTATTCATATTTTTCTTCCAATTGTTCTGCTAAATGTAAAATATCATTCACTCGCGCTAATTGCTCAATCCAATTGGTCGGAATTGTTTCTGCATCATAATAAATCCCTGCAATTCCACCAGCAATACAAGCAATTGTATCGGTATCATGTCCTAAATTCACCGCTTTCAAAACACAATCTTTATACGAACTTGTATGTAGCAAACACCAAATAGAAGCTTCTAAACTATCCATGACATAACCAGTTGATTTAATTTCATCTTCTTTTAAATCAATTAGTTTTCCACTTAAAATTCGTTCGAAATATGTAAATTCATTTTTATAAATTTCATTTTCTTCTAAGAATAATTTTAACCAAAAATTTGTGTTCAGATAAGCTTCTTCTAGATTTTCGGCATCTAAAACGTTCAACGCAAATTCAATATAATAAATACACGCCAAAACAGAACGATTGTGCGCATGCGTGATAGAAGAAACTTCTTTGACGATTTCACAGCGTTCATCAATCGATAAATCTTTCGTGAAAATTGCTAAAGGAAGAATACGCATTAACGATCCATTTCCATTATCAGATTCGGATGTAGAACCAGCCTCAATTGGATTTTTTACAACTCGTAAACGATTTATTGCTTTTCGTGTAGAAATTCCAACATCAAAGACTTCTCCGTCAGCCGTCCAATAACCTTCGTGCATCCACATCTGAAATTTTTCTGCAATATCATTCACATTATAACCATTACACAACGATTCAGCCAAGCAAAACATCATCGAACTATCGTCAGAAAAAGTGCCAGGAGGCATATTGTATGTTCCATAACCCATCATATCTGTGACAGGATTTTGTTGTAAATATTGCCTACTTTTAAACTCAACTGGAACTCCTAATGCGTCACCAACCGCCGATCCAATTAATATATTTTTCGAAAAATTTTTTCTATTCATAACTTTCTTTTATAAATGAAAAATAATTGATTTTTTTGAATATATCCAAATTATTTTTGAAAATTTATGAATTAATCATAATAAATTTATCTTTTTCGGATAAAATATTAAAAGGTTTAAAATAGATAAAAAAGAATAAGTCGTATTGTCAGTTTTGAAAAAATTGGAACTGATTTTGATTAAATTACCACACAAACTTATTATTACTATGGCTTTTATAGATTATTATACAACATTAGGTCTGCAAAAGACCGCATCACAAGATGAGATAAAAAAAGCTTATCGGAAATTGGCACGTAAGTATCATCCCGATCTTAATCCAAATAACGATGAAGCTGCACAGAAATTTAAAGAATTAAATGAAGCAAACGAAGTGTTGAGCGATCCAGAAAAACGTAAAAAATACGATAAATATGGAGAAAATTGGCAACATGGTGAAGAATATGAAAAAGCTCGTCAGCAACAACAACAGCAACAATATCAATATAGTAATAGCGATTTTGATGGAGCTGAAGGTTTTGGTGATTTTGATGGCTATTCAGATTTTTTCAGTTCGATGTTTGGACGCGAAGGAAGGAGTAGATCAACAGGTTATAAAGGGCAAGATGTTAATGCCAGTTTGACACTAAATTTGACAGATACATTGACTTCGCATAAACAAACTTTTACTGTGAATGGTAAAAATATACGAATTACAATTCCAGCTGGAGTAGAAGATGGGCAAACGATTAAGATAAAAGGTCACGGTGGAAAAGGTTATAACAATGGTCCAAATGGAGATTTGTATATCACGTTTCATATCGAAAATAATACGTCTTTTGAAGTTAATGGAGCAGATTTATCTACAATTGTTGAAATCGACTTATACGATGCAATTTTGGGTGGAGAAGCGATGATTGATACACTTTCTGGAAAAGTGAAAGTTCCAATAAAAGAAGGAACAGAGAATAATAAAAAGGTTAAATTGAAAGGAAAAGGTTTACCAATTTATAAGAAAGATGATCAATTTGGAGATTTGTATGTGACATTTTCAGTAAAAACTCCAACTAATTTATCAGCAGAAGAAAAAGAATTATTCGAGAAATTACGTTCACTTAAAAAAGCTTAAAACCATGAAAAATATAACGATATCTGTTATTCAGTTTAGTAAATATCATCAGATTGAACCTCAATTTGTGATTGATTTGTACAAAAATGATTTGGTTGTTTTGCACGAGCGTAACCAAGAATATTTTATCGAAGAAAATGATTTGAAATTAATCGAACGATTTATTGAATTTCATTATAATTTGGGCGTTAATATAGAAGGTTTAGAAGTGATTCATCATCTTTTGAAACAAATCGAAACGCTACAAAAACAATTAAAATAAACGAATTCAAAAACAACCTTTGCAGAAAACTGCAAAGGTTGTCTTATTTTTGCATAAATATTTTTGTATGAATACTCCCGAAAAGAAGAGTAAATTAAAAAAATTACATTCGCGCAATCGTCATTTAGCGCCTTATAATTTCGAAAAATTGTGTGCGATTTATTCCCCACTTTCCAAATATATCAAACCCAATAAAGAGAACGAACCAACGATTAATTTCTCGGATAGAGAAGCTGTAAAAGCGTTGAATAAAGCGTTGTTGAAAACATATTATGATATTGATTATTGGGAATTGCCAAAAGATAATTTGTGTCCACCAATTCCTGGTCGCGCCGATTATATTCATTATGTTGCCGATATTTTGGGTGAAAGTTTTGATGGTGTAATTCCGCGTGGAAAAGATGTAAAAGTCTTGGATGTTGGTGTTGGAGCGAATTGTATTTATCCGATTATTGGAAATTACGAATACGACTGGAACTTTGTTGGCGCAGAGTTGGATTATGCTTCTTTCAAAAATGCGGAAGAAATTGTCAAGAAAAATGCTCGATTACGTAACAAAGTTGAGATTAGAATGCAATTTAATCCAAACAATATTTTCAAAAAAATCATCAAACAAGGCGAAAAATTTGATATTACAATTTGTAATCCTCCATTTTTTAGATCGAATCAAGAAGTGATGGAGCAAACAATGCGTAAACTGAAAAACTTAGGTCAAAAATCTGATCAAAAACCAATTCAAAACTTTGGTGGGAATAATTCTGAGCTTTGGTGTAGAGGAGGAGAGCGTCTGTTTATCACGAAAATGATAAAAGAAAGTGCGGATTATAAACATCAAGTAAAATGGTTTACAACATTGGTTTCTAAGAAAGAAAATGTTCGAATTTTGGAAGGTATTTTGAAACGTGAAAAAGTAAGAGATTACCGAATTGTAAATATGCAACAAGGGAATAAAATTTCGCGTTTACTAGTTTGGAGATTTTAATTGATTTATTTTTAATTCATTAAAGGTTTTATTTAAAATTATTCCAAATTTTTCTGAAGGGTTTATTCGGTTTAAGATTTGTTTTACCTTTTATAAACAAAATTATTACAAATGAAAACAAATAGAATAATGGTTTCTTTGGGAGTTTTAGCGTTGATGTTTAGTATTTTTTCGTTTACGACTTCTCGTCAAATTGACACAGGAAAAGCAATTTCAAGTTCAGAATGGAAAAATCTAAAAGTGTTACCACAAAACATTTCGGAAGATAGTTTGAAAGGTTTGATGCGCGGATATAATGCTGCTTTAGGTGTGAAATGTAATTTTTGCCACGCCGAAAATCCAGATACGAAAAAGATGGATTTTGCAAGTGATGCAAAAAAAGAAAAGGAATTTGCACGTCATATGATTGTGATGACACGTGATATAAACGCAAAAAATTTCAACTGGGAAAACTCAAAAAATCCAGAAATGATCAATGTTGTAACATGTGTAATGTGCCACAGAGGTAACGAAAGTCCTACAAAATCATTGATTGAGCCTGTAAACGTTGAGTTGAAAAACGTGAAAGATGTTGCAAAAGAAAAATTAGCTCCAGCATCTGGTTCAGCGAAAGTTGAGAAAAAATAAAGAATAGAAATATAAGCTCCATTTTTGGAGCTTTTTTTATAAATTTAAGCTTGTTAACATTATTGGTATGATTAAATTTTTATGCATTCTTGTTGCTTTATCGATATTTAGTTGTAATAAAACAGAAAGAAATATTCAAAATAACTCGGTTACAAAATCCGGTTCTAAAGACTTAATCGTAAAAAAATATTATCTTGGTTTTGGAAAGTATTCTCATCCATTAGATTTATATGATGAGTTTGAAATGAAAGATTCAACTAATGTTAAAAATGCTTATTATATTGGATATTATAGAGATAATAGATTAGTCAAAATTGAAAAATATCTTCATCAAAATTTTGAATATGGATTTATTTATAATTACAATGAAAATGGAGATCTAGAAAAAGTTATTAATTTACCAATAGAAGATAAAAAGTGAGATGTATAAAATTTAAAAAAGCCATTCTTACGAATGGCTTTTTTAAATTTATTTCGAAGTAATAATCTACTCTTTAACCTCTGATTTATTCGAAATTAACGACCAAATAATTGTTATTAATAAAACTCCACCAATTATTGACAATGAAATAGTCGATTCGAAATGATAGAATGGCATAATAATCATTTTAATTCCGATAAAACTTAAAATAATCGCTAAACCGTAATGTAGTTTATTGAATTTATCCATTGAATTTGCCAACAAGAAATACAATGAACGTAGTCCTAAAATTGCAAAAATATTAGATGAATATAGAATAAAAGGATCATCTGGAGCAACAGCGAATATAGCAGGAATACTATCTACAGCGAAAACCAAATCAGTTACTTCAATTACCATTAAAGCGACGAAAAGTGGTGTTGCCATTTTAATTCCGTTTTGTACAGAAAAGAATTTATCGCCATCAAAATTTGGTGTAACCTTAAAGAATTTGTGTACCAATTTAACACCAAAATTTTGTGATAAATCTTGATTTTCATCATCGTCACTTGATTTCCAAGATTTGATTCCAGCAACAATTAAAAAGAATCCGAACAGTGTTAACACAACATTTGGACGGAAGAATTGTTTTGCTTCAAAATTTGCATGAGTAGCTTCATCACCAAGATTGAAGTGCCAATCTCCAATTGAAAAAGCTGGTAAATAAGTCATTTTAATTAACTCAACTCCTGCAAAAATAAAGATTGCTCTAAAAAGAAGAGCACCTAAAATTCCCCAAAAAAGGACTTTATGTTGATATTCTTTTGGAATTTTGAAGAACCCAAAAACGAGGATGAAGACGAATAAATTATCAACGGATAAGGCTTTTTCTATCCAATATGCCGCCTGAAATTGCGAAAATTTATTGATGGCAAATGCATGTCCATCTGCTTCTTTAAAAACGAAATAAATTACACCACTAAAAATCATCGCTAAGGAAATCCAAACGACAGTCCAAGTAAGCGCTTCTTTGTTCGAAACCGCGTGCGCATTTTTATTAAAAACACCTAAATCAAGTAGCAACATAATAATTACTGCAACCCCAAAAACAGTTATTAGTCCAGGATGATTCAACATGCTATCCTGTACAACACTGAAAATACTCATATAAATTTATTTAATTTGACAATTTACTATAAATTTACCAATCCTAACTCGATTGGCCTTTAAAAAATGTTTCTAAAAAAGAAAAAACAAGCAAAATTAATTTATTCCGGAATGAAAAGAGTAATCGCATACGTATTCTTAACAATTATTTTACCTATAGCTTCGAAAGCGCAACACGTTTCACCATTGTACAAAGATTCTATTCAGATGAAATGGGTGGATGAAAAGTACAATTCTATGTCGTTGGAAGAGAAAGTAGGTCAGTTATTTATCGTTGCAGCCTATACAAACAGAGATGCGGTGCATGAGAATGATATTCAAAAATTAATTGAAGAAGAACATATCGGAGGATTAATTTTTATGCAAGATCAAGCGGCTCATCAAATTGAGTTGACAAATAAATTTCAATCTATTTCTAAAATTCCATTGTTAATTGGAATGGATGCAGAATGGGGATTGGCAATGCGTTTGAAAGGAGTGGAGCGTTTTCCTTGGAATATGACGCTTGGTGCTCTACGCAATAATAAGTTGGTGTATCAAGTTGGAAAACAAATTGGTATACAAGCGAACAGAATGGGTGTTCAGTTTAATTTTTCACCTTCAGTTGATGTCAATGTTAATCCAAATAACCCAATTATCGGGAATCGTTCTTTTGGTTCAAATCCAGATCGAGTTGCAGAAAAAGGAATTGCTTATATGGATGGAATGCGTGCGCAAAACGTATTATCGTCTGCAAAACATTTTCCTGGACATGGAAATACAGATCAAGATTCGCACAAAGTTTTGCCGTTGATTCCAGATAATAAAGCAGATTTAGAGAAATATCACATTGCACCTTTCAAGAAAATGATTGATGAAGGTGTACAGTCAATTATGGTGGCGCATCTAAATGTTCCAGCTTTAGAACCAGATCCAAAAATACCTTCAACTTTATCTAAAAATATTATTACAGATTATTTGAAAGGAGAATTACAATTCAAAGGAATTGTGATTACAGATGCGTTGAATATGGATGGTGTAGCAAAAATGTTTCCTGCTGGTGATGTAGATTATAGAGCATTTGTAGCGGGAAATGATATTTTATTGTTTTCGCAAAATGTACACGTTGGGAAACAAAAAATTATTGATGCAATAAATAAAGGTCAGATTTCTGAAGCACGTTTAGAAGAAAGTGTGAAGAAAATTTTGATGGCAAAATATATTACAGGTTTAAATGAAATAAAAACTTTAAATTCTGCAAATGTTTTAGAAGATTTAAATTCTCCTGAAAATCTAGCGTTAACAACTAAAATTTTTGAGAAAGCTTCGACAGTTGTAAAGAATGAACACAAACTTTTACCAATTAAAAAATTGAATCAAAAAATAGCTTTTGTTCCCCTTGAACAAACAGATTATGATCAATTTTTGAGACATTTACAAAAATATACAAATGTTGAGTTGGTGAAGATTTCAAATCCAAATCAGATCAATTTATTGAATGATTATGATGTGATTATTTCGGGAGCGTTTTTATCGAATGAAACGGTTTACAAACCATATAAATTGTCAGATAACTCGAAAGCAATTTTGAAAGCATTACCAAAAGATAAAAAGAAAATCTTCTCATTATTCACAAGTCCTTATGGTTTGAAAGATCTTGATTTATCAAATTTAGATGCGGTTACAGTTCATTATCAAAATACAAAAGATGCGCAAGCAGCTGCTGCGCAAGTTATTTTTGGAGCAATTGATGCAGATGGAACATTTCCGGTAGATATCAATCAAAACTTGAAAGAAGGGCAAGGAATTGTAACAAAACACATCAAACGTTTAGGATTTACTGCACCTGAAAATGTGAATTTAGGAAAAAAAAACTCTTAGAAATAGATAAACTTGCCGAAGAAGCAATTGCAAATCATTACACGCCTGGAATGCAAATTTTAGTCGCAAAAGACGGGAAAATCGTGTATGATAAAAGCTTTGGAACTCAAGATAAAAATTCTTTAAAAAAAGTGAAGTGGACAGATTTATATGATGTCGCTTCTGTAACAAAGGTGACGGCGACGTTGCCTTTGTTGATGCTGGAGGTAAACGAAGGAAAATTAAACCTTGAGCAAACAATTGGAGAAATTGATAATGATGCAAAAAACTCGAACAAATCTTCCTTAAAAGTTCGTGAAGTATTAGCGCATCAAGCTGGTCTTAAGCCATGGATTGGTTTTTACAATGAAACTGTCAATGTAAAAAATGCGCGATTATATTTAGATTTCTATTCGAGAAAGCAAGATGAGGAACATCAGATAAAAGTTACAGATAACATTTATATTATCAACTCTATTAAAGATACGATTTACGAAGATATTTATAAATCATCTTTAGGCCGTAAATCATACGAATACTCAGACTTAGGCTATTATATTTTCAAGAAGAAATTAGAAAAGGATTTTGGGAAAGATTTGAATCAACTGACACAAGAAAAATTTTATCAATCATTGGGAATGTATCGCACAACTTTTAATCCAAAAGAAAAATTTAGTTTAGAAGATATTATTCCAACCGAATACGACAAAACCTATAGAAATCAATTGGTACATGGTTTTGTACACGATCAAGGAGCTGCGATGATGGGCGGAATTGCTGGTCATGCTGGTTTATTCTCTAACTCGATTGATTTGGCAAAATTGATGCAAATGTATTTGAATGGTGGAGAATATGGCGATGAGGTTTATTTGAAGCCAGAGATAGTTGCGGAATTTACAAAACAACAATTCAAAGGAAATCATCGTGGAGCTGGTTTTGATAAAATGCAACATATTTCTAAAGTTGGCCCATCTGTCGAAAGTTTTGGTCATACAGGTTTTACTGGATCTATGGTTTGGGCTGATCCTAAATATAATATAGTGTATATTTTTCTTTCGAATCGTGTCAATGAAACCGTCGAACCAAATTATCTTTCCATTAAAAAAGTGAGAGAAAATATTCGACAAGTAATTTATGAAGCAATTTTACCTTAAATTTGTCTAAATAAAAATCGCGAATGAAAATAGGAATTGTATGCTATCCAACCTATGGAGGGAGTGGAATTGTGGCAACAGAACTGGGAATGGATTTAGCGGAAAAAGGTCATGAAGTACATTTTTTTAGCACAAATGTTCCTGCGAGATTAAACATCAAATTACCAAATATATACTTTCATCGAATTCATGTCGAAACGTATCCATTGTTTCAATATCAGCCATACGATTTGGCGTTGAGTACAATTTTGTATGATAAAGTTTTGCATTACGAATTAGATTTGGTTCATGTACATTATGCGATCCCGCATGCGTATGCGGCGTATTTTACGAAACAAATGTTGGCTCGAAAGGGGTATAAATTACCAATTGTAACAACGTTGCACGGAACAGATATTACGTTGGTAGGGAAACATCCTGTGTATAAAACGGCTGTTGAGTTTTCGATCAATGAATCGGATGCTGTAACGTCAGTTTCCGAAAGTTTGAAACAAGATACTTTACAAGCATTTGACATTACAAATGAAATAGAAGTAGTGCCAAATTTTATTGATAATGATCAATATTTGCCAGAGAAATGTGTGTGTTGTCGTGATAATTTTGCGCAACCAAAAGAGAAGGTAATTTTGCACACTTCAAACTTGAGAAAGGTAAAACGTATTGAAGATGTAATTGGAACGTTTAATTTGATCCAGAAACAAATTCCATCGAAATTGATTATTGCTGGAGAAGGTCCTGAATGGGATATGGCGGATCAAATGATTCAAGAATTTGGAATTCAAGATAAAGTGAAAAGTCTTGGAATGGTAAGTGACTTGAATGATGTTTTGAAAGCGGCAGATTTATTCCTTTTACCGTCTGAACAAGAAAGTTTTGGATTGGCAGCACTTGAAGCTATGGCGGCAAGTGTTCCGGTTATTTCGTCCAATGCAGGCGGAATTCCAGAAGTAAATATTAACGGAGTCACTGGTTTTGTTTGCCCAGTAGGAGATATCGAAATGATGGCAGAAAAAGCGATTTATATTTTAGAGGACGAAAAGCGTTTGGCAGAGTTTAGTTATCAAGCAAAAGAACAAGCGATACGATTTGATAAAACGAATATTCTTCCGCAATATGAAGAATTGTACCGCAAAGTAATTGCAAAATCTAAAATCGGGTAAATCCCGATTTTTTTTATTCATCCTCATTCAAAACCTTTATTGAAAAACTGACAATATATTTTATTGGCATAACGTTTGACTTATTTATACTCGCTTTTCTAAATGCTTTAGACAAGATTCAAATCTTAATAATGTTGTTATTATGAAAGGCTTTCGTCAGTTAAAAATAGTTTTACTGACACTTTGAACGTATAAAAAAATTATGAACATAGACAATTTGTCATTAGCACAAGTAATGGAAGAAGAAATCGAATTAATTCCTTTGATGAGTAAAGACGAAGAAAGTAAGCTAAATAAGCAAGATATTTCTTCGGTATTGCCTATTTTATCGTTAAGAAACACTGTCTTATTTCCGGGTGTGGTTGCGCCAATTACCGCGGGTAGAGATAAATCTATACAACTTTTAACACAAGCTTACAAAGAAGATCGCATTATTGGAGTGCTTTCGCAGAAAGAAATTGCTGTGGAAGATCCTACACAAGACGATTTGTATACAGTTGGTACAGTTGCGAAAATCATGCGAATGATAAAATTGCCAGATGGAAACATTACGGTGATTTTACAAGGGATGAAACGTTTTAAAGTAAAAGAATTTGTTTCAAATGATCCTTATTTTAAGGCAGAAGTAGAAATTCTGACAGAAAAAGTTCCGACATCACGCAACAAAGAATATCCAATTATTATTGAGTCGATTAGAGATTTAGCTTTTCAGATTGTAGAAGAAAATCCGATGTTGCCTTCGGAAGCTGCAGGAGCTATAAAAAGTATTGAAAGTAATACATTTTTAATCAACTTTGTAGCGTCTAATTTGACGTTGAGTTTAGATGAAAAACAATTGTTGTTAGAGATTTCTGATATGAAACTTCGCGCAATGGAAGTGATGCGTTTTATGAATGTTGAGCTTCAGAAATTGGAGTTGAAAAATACAATTCAGAATAAAGTTCGCAAAGAATTAGATCAACAACAAAAAGAATATTTCTTAAATCAACAAATCAAATCGATTCAAGAGGAGTTAGGAGGAAATTCGACAGAAGAAGAAATTAATGAAATGCGCAAACGTGCTTTAACGAAAAGTTGGAGCGAAGATGTAGCAAATCATTTTGATAAAGAAATCAACCGTCTTTCTCGTCTAAATCCGCAAATGCCAGAACATAATATTCAGCGTAATTACCTTGAATTTATGTTGGATTTACCTTGGAATACCTTGACAAAAGATAACTTTGATATCAAGAATGCAAAGAAAATTTTAGATCATGATCATTATGGTTTAGAAGATGTGAAAGAACGCATTTTGGAGCATCTTGCTGTGTTGAAATTGAAAGGGGATATGCGTTCGCCAATTCTTTGTTTATATGGACCTCCGGGTGTTGGTAAAACATCGTTGGGGAAATCTATTTCAGAAGCGATTGGGCGCAAATATGTACGTATGTCGTTGGGTGGTTTACACGACGAATCTGAGATTCGTGGTCATCGTAAAACCTATATTGGAGCGATGCCAGGACGAGTTTTACAGTCAATTAAAAAATCTGAATCGTCGAATCCGGTTTTTGTTTTAGATGAGATTGATAAAATGTCGGCTAGTGCGCATGGAGATCCTTCATCAGCAATGTTAGAGGTTTTAGATCCAGAGCAAAATTCAACTTTTTATGATAATTTCTTAGAAATTGGCTACGATTTATCGAAAGTATTTTTCATAGCGACAGCCAATAATATTGGAGATATTCCAAGTCCGTTACGTGATCGTATGGAGATGATTAATATTGCAGGTTATACAATCGAGGAAAAATCTGAAATCGTAAAACGTCACCTTTTACCAAAACAACTAACAGAACATGGCTTGAAAGAGAAAGATGTTGTGTTAGGAAAAAAAGAAATCGAATATTTAATAACAGGTTATACGCGTGAATCTGGTGTTCGTAAATTGAATCAGAAAGTTGCGAAATTAGTTCGTTCAGCTGCAAAACATATTGCGTTGGAAGAAGAATTTAATACTAAATATTCAATTGAAGATATTTCGAAAATCTTAGGTCCTTCTATTACGCCAGATCAATACGAGAACAATGAAGTTCCAGGTGTTGTGGTTGGTTTAGCTTGGACAAGTGTTGGAGGGGATATATTGTTTATCGAATCTATTTTATCGAAAGCAAAAAATGGTGGACTTTCTATCACAGGAAATTTAGGAACTGTGATGAAAGAATCTGCAACAATTGCATTAGAATACATCAAATCGCATGCGGATGAATTGGGAATTAAACCAGAAGTTTTCGAGAATTATAAAGTTCATATTCACGTTCCGGAAGGAGCAACGCCAAAAGATGGACCATCTGCCGGAATTACAATGTTGACGTCTTTGGTTTCGTCTTTTACACAACGAAAAGTAAAAGCAAAATTAGCAATGACAGGTGAGATCACGCTTCGTGGAAAAGTGTTGCCAGTTGGCGGAATTAAAGAGAAAATTTTAGCGGCAAAACGTGCAAATATCAAAGAAATTATTTTGTGCGAAGATAACCGAAAAGATATTGAAGAAATTAAAGCAGAATACGTAAAAGGAATGACTTTTCATTTTGTAAAAGAAATGAAAGAAGTTTTGGATATTGCTTTAACGAATCAAAAAGTAAAAGGAGCAAAGGTTTTGGATTAATCTATAAATCTTTTTAGAACATATAAAAAGGAACTCAATTTAGAGTTCCTTTTTTGTTTATTATAGAATACTAATATCTTCTAAATTTGGATTTTTAGATTTAATTAAATTAATTTTCCATTCCCGTTTCCAATTTTTCAATTGCTTTTCTCTTAACATATCTTGACTAATTGAAGTAAAATCTTCAAAATAAATTAATGATTTTACATTGTATTTTTGAGTGAAAGCTGAACCAATTCCTTCTTTATGAGCTTCTATTCTTTTAATTAAATTGTTGGTAACTCCAATATAGAAAACAGTTCGATATTTGTTTGTAAGTATATAAACATAATATATTTTCATAAGAATTCCTTATATGATATGTTCCTGAAACGAGTTCAGGATGACTTCGTTAGATAAACTAATTAAAGGATTATTAATGATAATGTAGAGAAAGAATGTCAAGCTGAATTCATTTCAGCTTCGCATCAACATAAAAGGAACTCAATTTAGAGTTCCTTTTTTTGTATACTTTATCTTAACTTTAGTCTAAATCTTAACCTTAGTTTTACTTTATCTTATAAGCAATTCCCCAAAAAACAGGCATATTAAAAGGACCACTATATTTCCCATAACCAGGAATAACCAAAGGATCAATTCCTTGATCTTTTTTACCACCAATATAAGCTGCAGGATGTAAGGCTAATTCACCATAAAAATTCTTAAAAATCTCTACACGTCCACCGACAACAGCTTCTATCCAATAACTGCTTACATTCGCTTTTGGCAAACTTCCTGTCCCTATAATCTCATTTGATTGTAAATCTCTAATCGGATAACTATTGATGGTTTGCGAATATTTAGAATACGCAATTCGTCCACCAATGTAAATTCCGTTCGATTGATTTTCGATATCTTGCGTTATAAACCAGTTTGCACCAAGTTTTGCAAAAACGCCGTCAACATCAACATCCCAATTGATTTCATTGAAATTATTTTTCTCGAAACCAGCTTCTACAACGGCATGCCACTTATTATTGATTTGATAAGAAGCATAAGCGCTAACTCCTTTTTTATCGTTGAAAGCAGAAACAATTGGATTGAAAACGTCTACACCGATAAAAATATCGTGGTATTTTTTTTTGAGAATAGAATCTGTAACCGAAACTTTTGTCGAATCAGTTTTATTTTCTTGACCAAATGCAAAATTAATTGCGCTCGTCAGCAAAAAGCTTAATAACAGTTGTCGAACCATCTTTAATTTCAGTATTTACAGTTTCTATTTTCTTTATCCAATTTCCAGAACTATTTGCAGTTTTCGTAACCAGTTTTACATCAACTCCTTTAAAAGTTAATCCAAAACCGCAAGCTTTAGAAGTATAGCCATTTCCAAGTGTATCGTATTTTAAAATCAATCGATCACGTTTTGCAGGGATTGTTCTGATGACCTTACCCGTTATAGAATCTTTTACATCTATATCTGGACCTTGCGCTATAGTATAATAAATTTCTTTTTTTGAATTATTACGCAAAGCAATTCCGAAACTCGTTTTTCCTAAAGCAGAATTTTTTTCGATTAAGACAGTATCTTTACTCGTTCCTGTAGCTTCTCTAATTCCTTTTGTAATCGAATCATTATAAACATACGCCCAATAATAAATCGAATCTTCTAAAGGAACATTTGTTCCATCATAATACATATCAGCAACCATGCGAGGAACATCACCTTCGTCAGTACAAATATCATCGTCTTCGCAACTATAAAATGCTAAAGAAATTATAGAAGCGAAAATTGAATAAACTAGAAAACGTTGAATATTTTTCATTTTTTTTTGATTGAATTTTAAATTCGCTCTAAAAGTACAATATTTTCTACATGATGTGTTTGTGGAAACATATCAACTGGTTGAACTTTAACAATTTTATATTGATCTTTCATCAATTCTAAATCGCGCGCTTGTGTAGCAGAGTTACACGAAACATAAACAACACGTTTTGGATTCATGAACAAAATATTTTCAACCACTTTTTTATGCATTCCATCACGTGGAGGATCAGTAATAATTACATCTGGAATTCCGTGCTCGTTGATAAAATCTTGATTCAATACATCTTTCATATCACCACAATAGAAATCACAATTATCAATTCCATTGAATTTTGCTGCCGCTTTTGCTGCATCAATCGCTTCTTGAACAGATTCTACACCAACTACTTTTTTTGCTTTTTTCGAAACGAATTGCGCAATTGTTCCAGTTCCTGTATATAAATCGTACACTAATTCATATCCAGTTAAACCTGCAAAATCACGTGTTAATTTATATAATTCGTATGCTTGTTCTGGATTTGTTTGATAGAAAGATTTTGGACCAATTTTAAAGTTCAAATCTTCCATCTTTTCCATAATATGATCATCTCCAGCAAAAACTTCGATATCTAAATCATAAACAGAATCGTTTTGTTTTGGATTGATTGCATACAATAATGAAGTAATTTCTGGGAATTTATCTTTCAAGTTTTGTAAGAAAGCTTCACGATTTTCTTTTTCTTCACGGAAAAATTGAACCAAAACCATTACTTGTCCATTCTGAGAAGTTCTGATCATTAACGTTCTCAATAAGCCTTCTTGATTTTTTAAATCGAAGAAATCTAAATGATGCTCTAATGCAAAACGTTTTGCTTCGACACGAATCGCATTTGAAGGATCACGTTGTAAGTGACATTTTGTAACATCCAAAACTTTAGACCAAGCACCAGGAATATGGAATCCAACTACGTTACGGTCGTCAAATTCTTTCCCAGACTGAATTTCTTCTAACGTTAACCAACGTGCATTAGAAAAAGTAAATTCTAATTTATTACGATAAAAATATTGTTCTTTAGAACCTAAAATTGGAACAATTTCAGCATCTAAATCTTTGAAACCTCCGATACGAACTAAATTGTTAACTACTTCGTCGTGTTTAAATTTTAGTTGCGCATCATAGCTCATATCCTGCCATTTACAACCACCACAAACACCAAAATGCTCACATTTTGGCTGAACACGATAAGGCGATTTTGTGTGAATTTCGATTGCTTGTCCTTCTAAATAGCTGCTTTTTTTCTTCAAAACGTGTACATCTACAACGTCTCCTGGAATCGCACCTTTTATCAGAACCGTTTTTCCTTCATCTGTTTTACCAACCGATACACCTTTTGCACCAGCACGTAAAACTTCTATATTATTTAATATGATTTTTTGTTTCGCTTTTCTTGACATTTTGCAAAGGTAAGGAAGTCGTCGAAATATTCAATTTTTTATCTTTTTTTGGAATCAATCTTTGTATTTTAAATAATGAAGTTGTTTAAACTTT
>NZ_DJBB01000044.1:0-16589 GCF_002429865.1 Empedobacter sp. UBA5987 | reverse complement strand
GTTTTTAGGGAAGATTACAAATTAGGATCTATTTTGTTGTCATTTTTAAAATCTGATGAAAAATCTTGATCTTTTATTATTTTGTTTAAAATATTTCTTGTTTCATTAATATAATAATCAACACTATCTTGTGGTAATTTAGTTTGAGCTTTTACAAAGAAAATATTTCCAATAAATAAGAGAGTAAATAATAATTTCATATTTTCTATTAATTTAACTTCAAATATAATTATTCTAACTTCTCAATTTCCTTTATTTCCCGTACTTTTGTAAAAATTTTATTTCCTTGGAAAATTTCAGAATGATTGCGAAAACCTTTTTTGGTTTCGAAGAAATATTAGCGCAAGAATTAAAAGCGTTGGGTGCGGCAGATGTTAAAATTCAAAACCGAATGGTTGAATTTAATGGCGATTTAGGTTTCATGTACAAAGCAAATTACAGCTTGCGTACTGCACTTCGTATACAGAAGCCAATTCTTTCGTTTTCTGCGAAAAATGATCATCAATTGTACGAGAAATTCAAAAAATTCCATTGGGAAAATTATTTGAATGTCGATCAAACTTTTATGATTGATCCAACTGTACATTCAGATTATTTTACACATTCGCATTACGCAGCGCTTAAAGTGAAAGATGCTATTGTAGATCGATTCAAAGAAAAAAATGGTCGTCGTCCAAGTATTGATAAAGATTTTCCAGATGTACGTTTTAACTTACATATTTCGCACGATAAAATTACGTTGTCGTTAGATTCTTCGGGAGAATCTTTACACAAACGTGGTTATCGAGAAGAAACTGGTCCAGCTCCAATTAACGAAGTTTTAGCAGCAGGTCTGTTGTTGCAAGCGGGTTATGATGGAAAAGGAAATTACCTTGATCCGATGTGTGGTTCGGGAACAATGTTGATTGAAGCGGCGATGATTGCGAATAATATTCCGCCACAAATTCATCGTAAGCATTTTGCTTTTCAGAATTGGCCAGATTATGACGAAACATTGTTTACACAAATTCGTAATACGCGTCTAAATCGAATCAAAGAATCTGAATATAAAATTGTTGGGTATGAAATTTCTCCAATGATGGTAAAAATTGCGCAGATGAATATAAAATCTGCTGATTTAGAAGATTTCATCGAAGTTAGAAATCAAGATTTCTTTACATCTAAAAAGGAATTGTTCCCAGTTTTATTGGTGTTCAATCCTCCTTATGACGAACGTATCGAAAATAATAACCAAGAATTTTATAAACAAATTGGTGACACGTTAAAATCGAGTTATCCAAATACATTGGCGTGGTTTATCACATCAGATTTACAAGCCAAAAAATATGTCGGTTTACGTCCTTCGAAAAAGGTAAAAGTGTTTAACGGTAAGTTAGAATGCGACTTTTTACAATACGAAATGTACGAAGGAAGTAAAAAAACTAAAAATCAAAATTAAGAGAAGTGAGTCAATTTATAAAAGAAATTTGTCAAGATCAAAAAGTATATCTTTTAACTTCTGAAGAAGGTTTTGCTATTTCGTATTCGGAAGAGTTTGAGTACGAAGATGGCTCTAATTTAGAAGTAATTTGCTTTTGGTCGAATACAGATTTAGCTGAAAAAGCGAAACAAAATCAATGGGCAAATCATACAATTGATTCGATAGATTTGAATACTTTTTTAGAAGAATGGTTGTTCGGAATGATTGAAGAAGTTTCTTTGGTTGGAATTAATTTTGACGAAACTTCGAAAGGAGAGGAGCAAAGTCCATTGGATACTATTTTGGCAATTGTTCACGAATTGAAACAATCAAAATCAACTTTCAAATTGAATCATTTTAAGAGTTTAGATGAAATTCAGAAAGTGACATTAGAGTTGAAAGAATCATTCAATCAATAATATATTTTGGGAAAAGAAGATTTGCAACTTTCGATAATTATTGCCGTTTACGAACGTCAAGATGAATTGACAGAATTATTGTCAAGTTTAGCGAAACAAACGGATAAGTTATTCGAAATTATTATTGTAGACGATGGCTCTCAAAATAAATTGGATACAGTTTGTGCTAAATTTGAAACTCAATTAGATCTTCATTATTATTACAAAACAAATTCAGGTCCAGGAAAATCGAGAAATTATGGAATGGAGAAAGCGAATGGAAATTATTTCATTTTCTTAGATTCTGATACGATTATTCCTTCAACTTATATTGAATCGGTTAAAAAAGAATTGACAACTAATTTTGTTGATGCTTTTGGCGGACCAGATGATGCAGATGACTCGTTTACAGATTTGCAAAAAGCAATTACTTTTTCGATGACTTCTTTCTTAACAACAGGAGGAATACGTGGAGGAAAAAAGCAAATTGGTAAATTTCAGCCACGTAGTTTTAATATGGGAATTTCACGAAAAGCGTACGAAAAAACGGGTGGATTTGCTGATTTACGTGTTGGAGAAGATCCAGATTTATCAATGCGTTTGTGGGAAAATGGTTTTGATACACGATTGTTTCAAGATTCGAAAGTGATTCATAAACGTAGAACTTCGTTAAAGAAATTTGCAAAACAAGTCTATCAATTTGGAGTTGCGCGCCCAATTCTTAATCAACGTCATCCAAATTATATCAAACCAACTTTTTGGATTCCGAGTTTATTTTTTGTTGGAACTTTAGTTGCGTTTCTATTTCTATTGTTGAGTTTTATTCTTCCGAAACATCAATTTATCCTACAAATTCCGTTTGTTTTGTGGTTAATTTACATGTTTTTGATTTTTATTTTCTCGACAATTCGTTTCAAATCTGCGGTAGTTGGTTTATTATCGATTCAAACAACTTTAATTCAATTTTTCAATTATGGTTATGGATTTTTAGAAAGTCAATTCAGGTTGAATATTCTTAAACAAAATCCTAAAATGGCTTTTCCGAGTCATTATCATATCGATTAAATATAAAAAATAAAGGTCAAGATTTCTCTTGACCTTCTTAATTTCAAAGCATTGCTTTGACATCTAACTTAAAATACTAATAAGCTCAAATTTAACATTTATTGTTGAAATTAAACTATAAATGACTTGTTATATTTTGTTAATCAATTCGTTAAAATATATTTATTAAATAGATTTCAAGTAGAATATCGTAATAATTGATTAATTTTCTAAAATAGTTAGTTGTTTAGAAATCTATTCTCTTTAAAGTTATTTAGGTTCAAAAATTTTTATTTTAGCTATTTATACTTGTTCCATTCAATCTTTTCGGTCAGTTCTCTCAAATATTTCGTAATTTTGCAGACTTAAATTAGAGTAATGCGTACAAAATCGACTGGAAAAAAGAAAATTAATGTAATTACGTTAGGATGTTCTAAAAATGTATACGATTCTGAGGTGTTAATGGGACAGCTGAAAGCCAATGGGAAAGAGGTTGTACATGAGCAATCTGGGGAAATTGTGGTGATTAATACTTGTGGTTTCATTGATAATGCAAAGGAGGAAAGTGTTGATACAATTTTAGATTACGTGCAACGTAAGGAAGATGGTTTGGTGGAAAAAGTTTTCGTGACAGGATGTTTGTCAGAGCGATACAAACCAGATTTAATTGAGCAAATTCCAAATGTTGACCAATATTTTGGTACGCGAGAATTACCACTTTTATTAAAAGCTTTAGGAGCAGATTATAAGCACGAATTGGTTGGAGAACGTTTAACAACAACTCCTCGTCATTATGCATATCTTAAAATTGCTGAAGGTTGTGATCGTCCTTGTTCTTTCTGTGCAATTCCTTTGATGCGTGGA
Organism: Empedobacter sp. UBA5987; assembly: GCF_002429865.1. Classification (NCBI taxonomy): domain Bacteria; kingdom Pseudomonadati; phylum Bacteroidota; class Flavobacteriia; order Flavobacteriales; family Weeksellaceae; genus Empedobacter; species Empedobacter sp. UBA5987. The sequence continues at coordinate 12,824 of NZ_DJBB01000044.1, read as the reverse complement.
GGAAATGTTTCTCGTCCAATCGAAGATTTAGTTACAGAAGCTACTAAATTGGCAAAAAATGGAACAAAAGAGTTAATTTTGATTGCACAAGATTTAACGTATTATGGTTTAGATATCTATAAAAAACGTGAATTAGCATCATTATTAAAAGAATTAGTTAAGATTGAAGGTATCGAATGGATTCGTTTACATTATGCATTTCCAGCTGGTTTTCCAGAAGATGTTTTGGATGTAATTCGTGAAGAACCTAAAGTTTGTAATTATATTGATATTCCGTTACAACATATTTCAACAAAATTATTAAAATCAATGCGTCGTGGTACAACACACGAAAAAACGAATGCTTTGTTAGACGCAATGCGTACAAAAGTTCCTGATATGGCGATTCGTACAACATTGATTTGTGGATATCCAGGCGAAACAGAAGAAGATTTTCAGGAAATGAAAGCTTGGGTACAAGAGCAAAAATTTGATCGTTTGGGATGTTTTACTTATTCTCACGAAGAAAATACGCATGCCTATAATTTAGAAGATGATGTACCAGAGGAAGTAAAACAACAACGTGTTGAAGAAATTATGGAAATTCAATCTCAAATTTCGTATGATTTGAATCAAGAAAAAATTGGAAAACAATTTAGAGTAATGATTGATCGTAAGGAAGGTGATAACTTTATTGGACGTACAGAATATGATTCGCCAGACGTTGATAACGAAGTTTTGATTTCTGCAATTGATACCTATTTACCAGTTGGTGATTTTGTAAATGTAGAGATTATTGAAGCGTACGAATTCGATTTAATTGGTAAAGTGATTGATTAATCAATTCGAGATAAAAACAAAAAACCACTCAATTTGAGTGGTTTTTTTTATGTTTAATTTTTAGCGTTATTGCGACGTTTTTTCTTTAAACGATTCGTTTGAACTAATTGTTTATGTTTTGGATCTTTTAACTTGTCCACTAAAACTTGTAAATGAATTTCTTCTTTTTTTGCCTTTTTAGCCATTTTTCTTGGTTTTAAATTTGATTTAAATTAATCATTATTTTTCAAGTTTTCAAATTTAAAGTTTTAATTATAAAATATTTAACGTTTATTTTTTAGGTTTTGCTCCCATATGAAATACTAATTTACCGCCATTTACGATATCAAAATGATTTAAATTGAACGAAGAGTAAGACTTTCCATTAAGTTCTATTTTTTGAATGTAGACATTTTTCTTCGATTGATTTTTGACTTCAATTTCAAATTGTTTACCGTTTTCTAGATTTAAAATGGCATGATCTACCAATGGGCTTCCAATTGCGTAATCTGTCGATCCTTGTTGAACAGGATAAAAACCAAGTGCACTAAAAATATACCACGCACTCATTTGTCCTGTGTCATCATTTCCGCCCAAACCATCTGGTGTAGGTTTGTATTGCATATCTAAAATCATTCTAATTTTTTCTTGTGTTTTCCAAGCTTGTCCAGCCCAATTATATAAATAGGCAACATGATGAGCGGGTTCATTTCCATGAACATATCCACCAATAATTCCTTCTCGAGTAATATCTTCTGTATCAGCAAAATATTCGTCAGGTAAATGCATTGTAAATAATTCATCAAGCTTTTCACCAAATTTCTTTTTGCCACCCATCGCATTGATCAATCCATCAGGATTTTGGGGAACAAAGAAGCTGAAATTCCATGAGTTACCTTCTATAAATCCTTGTCCATGCGTATTCAAAGGTTCAAATTCTTTTTTGAAACTTCCATCTGCTAATCGAGGACGCATAAATCCGATTGAAGCATCATAATTATTTTTCCAATTTTCTGAACGTTTCATAAATGTTTCATACACATCCATTCTGTTCAATTTTTTGGCAGCTTGCGCGATCGACCAATCATCAAACGCATATTCTAACGTATTCGAAATTGATGTTCCATTTTTCTCGGCTGGTATAAAACCTTTGTAGATATAATCACCAATTCCTTCATAATCTCTTTTGTTCGCCGTAACAATACATGCATCTAAAGCAGCATTTGCATCACCATTATAAACTCCCTTTACAATTGCATCTGCAATAACCGTAACCGAATGATATCCGCTCATACACCAATTTTCGTTTGCATAATGCGACCAAATTGGTAGCATTTTTATTGGATTTTGTTCATAATGTTTCATCATCGATTTTACCATATCATTGTTACGTTTTGGTTGAATGATATTAAACAATGGATGTAAAGCGCGATAAGTGTCCCAAAGTGAGAAAGTTGTATAATTTGTAAAATCTTTTGCTTGATGAATTTCTTGATCTAAGCCTTTGTATTGACCATTTACATCCATGTAAGTTGTTGGATTGATAAATGTATGGTACATCGCTGTATAGAAATTTATTTTATCGTTTTCTGAAGCTTTGATCTGAATGCGATTCAATTCTTTGTTCCAATTTTCTTTGGCTTCATTTTTTACTTGTTCAAAATTCCAATGTGGAATTTCTGTTATCAAATTTTCTAAAGCATTGGTTTGACTGACAGGAGAAATAGCAAACTTTATTTTTACTTTTTCATTTTGTTCTGTATCGAAATCAAAAAACATTTTAATTTTTTTACCTTCAATCAAAGGGAAATTTTGTGTTTCGTTCCATTTTCTCCAAAATCCTTTATAATCGACTTGACCATCTTCATTTTTTTGACCATAATTTTTAAATGGTTTAGAAAAAGTCATCGCAAAATAAACTGTTCTATTTCTTGCCCAACCTCGTGTTTGTCGATAACCAGTAACTAATGTATCGTTCACAACTCTTACATACGTCCAAGTATTTTTGTCATCGTAATTGTAAATTCCCGCATTCAAATCAAAAATAATATGCGATTGAGTAGATTTTGGAAAAGTATATTGATGAAAACCAACTCGAGTAGTAGCGGTCATTTCAGCCCAAATGTTATAGTCCTCCAATTTTACTTTGTAATATCCGGCTTCAGCAAATTCATTTTGATGAGAAAACCTTGAACGATAACCACTTTCAGGATGTTGAGCAGTTCCGGGATTTAATTGCAATTTACCTACTGTTGGCATAATCAAAAAATCACCTAAATCAGAATGTCCTGTTCCATTAAAATGAGTGTGACTAAAACCTGTAATTGTTTTATCTTCAAAACGGTAACCAGCACAATAATCATATACTTTTGGATTATATTTATGATTGACAGAATAGGGAATAGAGTCGGTTTCGGGACTCAATTGTACAGCACCAAAAGGCACAGTTGCACCTGGAAATGTATGTCCCATTTTTTCGGTTCCAATCATTGGATTGACATATTTGACTAAGTTTTGTTGTTGTGCAAATCCTAAATTGTAGAGAGAAAACAGTGTGATTAATAATTTTAATTTCATCGATTTCGTTTTCAAGTATTAATTTAATCTAAAGTTAATAGAAATCATCGAAATCAAAAAAAGAAAGGAAAGCTTTTGAATTTCCTTTCGAATCTTTATTTATTATAAAATCATTTCGGGAATTTCTCCTTCAATAATTAATTTTCCTTCAGTTGCATTTTTGATATCTTCCACAGAAATTCCTGGTGCTCGCTCTAATAATTTGAAACCACCTTCTGGTAAAACTTCTAAAACAGCTAATTCAGTAACAATTTTTTTGACACATTTTATTCCTGTTAAAGGAAGTGTACATTCTTTTAGAAGTTTAGATTCTCCTGCTTTGTTCACATGTTGCATCGCTACAATAATATTATCAGCCGAAGCCACTAAATCCATTGCACCGCCCATTCCTTTTACCATTTTTCCAGGAATTTTCCAGTTGGCAATGTCTCCATTCTCCGAAACTTCCATTGCGCCTAAAATAGTTAAATTAATTTTTCGGGCTCTAATCATTCCAAAACTCATTGCCGAATCAAAGAAAGCTGATCCGGGCAAAGTGGTGATTGTTTGTTTACCAGCATTAATAAAATCAGGATCTTCTTCACCATCAATAGGAAAAGGTCCCATTCCCAATAAACCATTCTCAGATTGTAAAACAACGTTTACATTTTCAGGAATATAATTAGCAACCAATGTCGGAATTCCGATTCCTAAATTTACATAATATCCGTCTTTTACCTCTTTTGCAATTCGTTTTGCAATTCCATTTTTATCTAACATTGCTTTTATGGTTTTGGTTGAACAGTTCTGTTTTCAATTCGTTTTTCGTACTTCGCACCCTGAATAATACGATTGACATAAACGCCAGGCGTATGAATTTGATTTGGATTTAATTCACCAACTTCTACTAATTCTTCTACTTCTGCAATGGTAATTTTTCCACACATTGCTGCCGGATGATTAAAATTTGCAGTTGCACCACGAAAAACTAAATTTCCAGCAGTATCACCTTTCCAAGCTTTAACGATTGCAAAATCAGGTTCGAAAGCATATTCTAACAAATATTCTTTCTCAATACCATGAAAAGTAAATTTTCTAATCTCTTTACCTTCAGCAACTTCAGTACCAACTCCTGCAGGAGTAAAAATTGCAGGCATTCCATAACCAGCAGCCATTAAACGAGTTGCTAAAGTTCCTTGTGGAATTAATTCTACTTCTAATTCTCCTGAAAGCATTTGACGCTCAAATTCAGCATTTTCTCCAACATAAGAAGAAATCATTTTTTTGATTTGTCGTCCTTGTAATAATAATCCTAAACCAAAATCGTCTACACCTGCATTGTTACTAATACACGTAAGGTTATTGATTTTTTTGTCTACCAATCCTTGAATCAAGTTTTCAGGAATTCCAGAAAGTCCAAAGCCTCCAACAGCAAGCGTCATTCCGCTTTCTACGCCTTGTAGCGCTTCTTCGATGCTGTTTACTTTTTTGTTTATCATTTTTGTTGTGTTTGATCAAATATAATTCTAATGTTAAAGATAAATAAAAACCATTCATATTTCAATTAACCTACAAAAATCTTAGGTTAACCTCTTAAATTTAGATAACAAAATATCGATATATACTTTTGTTTAGAAGATTATATGAGGACATGATAAAGTTGTGCAAGGCTGAGAATCGAAATTTATTTGAAAATAAATTTATTAGGATAAATGCTTTAAATGATACAAATCCGATTTTGGATTTTGCTTTTATTGATGATGTTGCGTTAAGCGGAATGGGTACTTATCAAAAAGTAATTAAAGAAAGTGGTTATATTATTTTAATGCCTATATTGAATAATATTCACTTGAATATGAATGGTTTTAATTGGAAAATTGAAGTCAATCAATCATTTGTTTATTACTTAGAAAAAGGAACTATAATAGAAATAGAAGGCGATTTGAGCCACGATTTTTCTTATTTCTATGCGTTATTCATCGTAAAAGAAAAACAGCAAATTGCTAAAATGATTGTTCCAATTGATTTGGATAGAGAGAATCGTTTAGAGAAAATAATCCGACATGATTTGTTTAATGTTTTTTTAGGAAAATTTGACTTGAGAAAAGAATCTGAATTACCATTCAAAAGAAACGAAAGAAGTTGGTTAATCATTTCTTTGACAGGTATTTTTGAAGTTCACAATCGTTTAATAGAATCAAGAGATTTATTACAAATAAGATCTGATGAGAATGTTGAATTTGAATCGTTGAGCGAAAATTCTTTGTTAATGGTAATTGATTACTAATGTTAAAAATACATAACAAAATGGAAAGAAAAGATTTTATCAAAAATAGTTTAGGATTATTAGGAGCAAGTTTAATTGTTCCAAAAGTGTTGATGAGTTGCAAAGATTCTACTGTTGTAAATGATTGTGAAGTATGGGCCTCTGAAACAGAAGGTCCATTTCCTACAAAAACTCCGTCGAGTTATATGAGAAGTGATGTAAAAGGCGACCGAACGGGTGTTGATGCAACGATAGAAATTGTGGTGCAAAATGCGAGTAACAATTGTTCTGCTGTAGAGGGAATTATCGTTGATATTTGGCATTGCGACAAAGATGGAAATTATTCTCAATATGGAGGAACGCAAATGCAACAAACCAATTATCAATCCTATAATTTCTTGAGAGGTAGACAAATCACCGATTCTGAAGGAAAAGTGAAATTTACAAGTATTTTCCCAGGATGGTATTCTGGCCGTGCAACGCATATTCATGTGCACATTTACAACGCAAATGGAGTTTCGATAAAAGTGACACAAATCGCTTTTCCAGAAGGTACAAGTAGTGCTGTTGCAACGGTAAATTCGGCTTCATCTTATGGTTATACAAAAGGCTTGACGGGTTATACATATAATGCAAAGGATAATGTTTTTAGTGATGATAAAGAAGGGTTACAAATAGCAACTGTTTCAGGTAGTTTGAGTGCTGGATACACCATTTCATCCAATATTAAAGTTTCAATTTAAAAAGAAAATGGAAAGAAAAGATTTTATAAAAAATAGTTTAGGATTATTAGGAGCAAGTTTAATTGTTCCAAAAGTGTTGATGAGTTGCAAAGACTCTAATGTTGTAAATGATTGTGAAGTATGGGCCTCTGAAACAGAAGGTCCATTTCCTACAAAAAAGCCAGAAGATTTTTTATCTAAAAATATAAAAGGCGATCGAACAGGAGTAGAGGCGACAATCAAAATTAATGTAACCAATGTTGATGAAAGCTGTCAACCTTTAATAGGCGCGATTGTTGATATTTGGCATTGTGATAAAGATGGAAATTATTCGCAATATGGCGGAATGCGTATGCAACCAACCGATTATAAATCGTATAAATTTTTGAGAGGTAGACAAGTAACCGATGAAAATGGAAATGTTGAATTCAATTCTATTTTTCCAGGCTGATACGAAAGTCGCGCAACGCATATCCATGTTCATATTTACGATCAGAAAGGAAAATCATTAAAAGTAACGCAAATTGCTTTTCCAGAAGGTGAAAATTCTGTTGTAGAAATTGTAAATTCAGCCAAAGAATATGGTTATACAAAAGGTTTGAATGGTTATACGTACAATGAGAATGACAATGTTTTTTCGGATGATACAGACGGAAATCAATTGGCAAAAGTGAGCGGAAGTTTAGAAAAAGGTTATACAATTGAGGCAAATATTGTAATTTCTACAGAAAATATAGAGGAAGCAAAAGAGCCAATGGGCGGAGGGCCAGGAATGCCACCACCTCCAGATGGAATGCCTCCTTTTGATAGAAAACCAAAAGATGAAAACAATTAAAAAAATTCAGTTTGCTTATCGTTTACTGATTGATGCTACGACAACATCGATTTGGGAGAAATATGTTTTTGATGCGACGTACAAAGAGTATTATTTGCAAGAGCAACTTTTTCAGCAAGAAACGCATAAAGTAGAAACTTTTCGAGAATTGATGCGCCAAAATAAAAAAGCAGCGCAATTACATTATTTGGTAGGAATGGCGGCGATTCCGTATATCGAACAATTGGAAGGAAATTTGTATCAAATCACAGATAATTTGAACAAAACCCACCTTAATTTTGTAGATTTCGAGTTGGATATTATAAATTCATCTAATCAAAATCATGCAAATCACAAGGTTGCGCTTACATTTTATACCAAACAATATTTCTATTTTGGAGAAGTGAACAATCATTATTTAATTTCTTCGGATGAAGAATTAAAAACTAATATAAAAACATTGATGATTCCAAATAGACAACATTTTTCTATTGTTTCAATTGAATTAGAAGATGAATAAAGTAAAAATTACAAAGAGAGAAATCGTTATTTTCAGCATAGTTTCAATTATATTTCTGTTAATTCCATTTATTGCTGCGCCAAATTTTTCGAGCGATCAATCCATTTTCAAAACAGGTTTTTTTAAGCGAATGCTTTTCGAAAATATCTTGTTGTTAGTGTTCTTTTTGGTGAATTATTTTGTGTTAATTCCGAAATTATATTTTCAGAAACGTTATTTTTTCTATATCGTTATTCTCATCATTTTCTTTTTTGTGGTGTATAAAGTTCCAGAATTTGCGTTTCATTTTAACAAAGTTCCTCCAAAAGCTCCGCCTTTTAATCGTTTTGAGCCTCGAAAACCACCTCGCGATTTTATGATGTGGAGTCCGAAAATTATTATGTTCTTGATGATGGCGATTGTTTCGCTTTTTATTCGACAAAATAAACGTTTTCAGGAAATGAAAAATGAGAAACAATTGTCGGAAATTGCTTATTTGAGAGCGCAAATTAATCCTCATTTTTTGTTCAATACGTTGAATAATATTTATGCTTTAACGCTTCAAAAATCGGATTCTGCTTCGGATGCGGTGATGAAATTATCTAAAATGATGCGATTTGTGGTTTCAGATTCTTCCAAAGATTTTGTGCCTTTGCAACAAGATTTAGATTATATCAAGAATTATATTGAGTTGCAAAAATTGAGATTAACGCACAAAGAATCTGTTATTTTTGAAGTTGAAGGAAATCCTGCCGATTTAAGAATTTCTCCATTAATTTTAATTAATTTTATCGAAAATGCATTCAAATATGGTGTGATTGATGAAGCCTCGCAACCTGTTATTATTTCGATAAAAGTTGAGCAACAAACATTGTTTTTAAACGTTGAAAATACCATTTCGAAAGAGGTGAATCCTGAAACTGAAAAAAGTGAAATTGGTTTGAAGAATACGAAAAAGAGATTAGATTTTTTTTATACAAATCATTATAAATTAACGATTAATGATGATTTATCTAAATTTATTGTTGAACTAAAAATTTTCTTGAATGATTAAAGTAATTGCAATAGATGATGAGCCGTTGGCATTGATGGTAATCGAAAATTATTGTTCGAGAAATGAACATGTTGAGTTAGTAAAAACCTTTTCCAATTTGAAAGATGCGCAGAAATATATCAATCAATTTCCAATCGATTTGATGTTTTTGGATATTCAAATTTCGCGTACAAATGGAATGGAATTTTACAAAAATATGGAGAAGAAAATTCCCGTTATTTTTACCACAGCTTTTGCGGAATATGCGGTTGATGGCTTTAATGTTGCGGCGATTGATTATTTGTTGAAGCCGATAGATTACGATAGATTTGAAGAAGCGGTGAACAAAGCGGTGTTGATTTTGGTGGATAAAAAACTGAATGAAGATAAAGAGTTTTTGACGATTCGAGCTGATTATAAACTGAATAAAATTGCCTACGACGAAATTGATTTTATCGAAGGTTTGGACGATTATGTAAAAATTCATCTCGAAAACGGCAAACGAATTACGGCTCGAATATCGATGAAATCTATTTTAGAAAAACTGCCTGATCAACTTTTTGTGCGTGTTCATCGATCTTATATCGTTTCGATAAAAAAAGTGAAATCAATTCAAAATAAAGTCTTATATTTGAAAGACGAAGAAATTCCGATTGGCGAAACGTATAAAAATGTCATTCTAGAGTTTTTCAAAGTTTAAGTTGTTAGGAAAATGGAAAAAAAAGTGATTAGTCGATTTATCGTAAACATTTTTTTTTCCAATTTTTTTTTAATTCTACTTTCTATTGCGCTCAATATCGAGACGAATATCAAAATTGGTTTACCGTTTAATTCGATTGCGTATTATACTTTTATTAGCACCATTACTGTATTGTTTTATTTGTACGCCTACAGAATTCCAAAATCTTTAAAATCATCTAGTAATCCAAGAACTCAGTTCTACATTACGCATCGTAAATCTGTTCGTATTTACACAGCTATTTTAGCTGTAATCGCTTTAATTTCTGGAATTATTTTAGCGATAAATTGTTTACCGAATTACGAAATATTAACTTGGAAATGGTTGACTGTCTTATCTTTTACAACAATTTTATCCTTTGGTTATTATGATTTCAAATTAGGTATTTCGTTGCGTAAAACGATGTTGTTAAAGCCATTTTTAATTGGCTGGACTTGGGCAATTACAACCGTTTTTTTACCTGTTTTATTTTTGATGTTGAAGAATGAAACGCATTATGTGATTGATGCAAAATTCTATTTTCTATTTTCTCAAACCTTTATGTATTGCGTTGTGAATGCGATTTTGTTTGATTTGAAAGATTATGAAGATGACAGTAATCGAAATTTAAAAACATTTGTTGTCAAATATGGTTATCATTTTACGTTAAACCGCATTATTTTACCCTTAATATTCTTAGGGTTTTTGAGTTTTGTAATTTTTGGAATATGGTATGGATTGCCGCTTCATCGCATTTTGTTTATGTTAATTCCGATTGTTTGTTTAGCTATTTTCGCCTTTAAACTCAATCGTCCAAAAGCCATTTTATATTATTTAATTGCGATTGATGGAATGATTTTATTGAAAGCAATTTGTGGAATTTTAAGCGTAATTTTATTCGAATAATGAATTACAATTTTATCGCGCCATATTATCATTCGTTGAGCCAGTTGATTTTTTTGAATCGTCAACATCAAGCTCATTTTGTTATTTTGAAACATTTGAAAGAGAATGATAAAATATTGTGGGTTGGAGGAGGAGCGGGGAAATTTATCGCTGAAATAGAAAAGTTAAATCTAAAATTGGAGATCGATTATGTTGATTTTTCATCGAAAATGATTGATTTAGCCAAAAAAGAAAAAACGTCAAATTTAAATATCAATTTTATTGTTGCAGATATTTTTGATTTCGAAACGGATAAAAAATATGATGTGGTGATGACAACTTTTTTGTTTGATCATTTTAATCAACCCAAAGCAGAAGAATTATTTAGCCAATTAAATTCGTATTTGAAAGTAGGAGGTTTGTGGTTTTATGTTGATTTTGTACAAAATCAGAAAGGTTGGCAAAAAAGTGTGACGAATCTGATGTTAAGCTTTTTTAGAATTGTTATTGGTTTGGATATTTCTCAATTACCTAGAATGCAACAAAGTTTTCTATCGTATTTTAAAATCGTCGAACACAAATTCTTTTTCAAAAAATATATAGAAAGTATCGTTTATCAGAAGAAATAAAAAAAGCGATTCAATTTATTGAATCGCTTTCATTTTACATATAATCGGTGTCTAATTTACCTTTATTGAACTGAATGATATTCAGTTTATTCATTGCCCAAATGCATGGATACATCGGGTCGAATTCCCATTTCTTAATAGCGAAATTAGGACGTCCACCAAATTTATGGTGATTGTTATGCAAACATTCTCCCCACATTAACCAGTCAATCGGCATCAAGTTTGTCGAAGTATCCCCAACATCGTAATTACGGTAACCTAATTTGTGTGAAAACCAGTTGATGATTACACCATGTAGTGGACTCATTAAAACTTGCATTGGAATGAATACAAAATACGTCCAAAGTGGTGCATCAACAGCAACATAAATCAAAATGTAAATGATAACCCAAGCTAAACGTACAGCATTATTTCCAGCAAATCTATCCCAAGAACGCCAAGAAGGAACGCCTTTTTTGAATTTTTCTAAAACTTGTGTTTTATCGTGGTCAATTTCGTTGTAAACAATACGAGTTCTCCACATCATCGCAAAGAAATTTGGATCATATTGTGGCGAATGTGGATCTTTTTCTGTGTCCGCATATGCGTGATGATGTCTGTGCATAACCCCATATGTGTAGGGACTTAGATAAGATGAACCTTGAAAAATCCACGCTAAAACGTGAAATATTTTTTCCCAAGCTTTTGACATCGTAAACATTGCATGTGATGCATATCGGTGATGAAAAAAAGTTTGGAAAAATAAAGAAGCATACCAATGTATAACAAAGATAATGATTACTGCTGTCATTACTAATTTTAAATTTTTACAAATATAATCGTTAGGATTGTGAATTCCACTAATTAAAATCATAGAACTCATAAAATTATTGATTATTTATAATGAAAAAATTTAATTATAATCTGCTCTAATCAAATAAATTATCCATTTAATAGTAGGTTTTTAAATGTAATTATTTAATACTAAATACGTTGATTAAATAAATGTTAAAGTTATAAACCTAAATAAGCAATTATTTCTCTTGCGACTGCTGCACCAGCTCTATTTGCAAAGAAGATGAAAAGACTTTGAAAGCGAAATATCCAATTGCTTACAAGCATATCAAGAAGTTTGAAACAACAACGAACAAAACAGGAATTGCTTTACCCGAAGTTTTGAAAACAAGAAAACCGTTTTGGTATTCTTGCACCCGAAGAATCGGCAAATATTTTCATTTCCATAAATCCAAGCCAACGACTATTCTTTTCGTTCAGCAAATCGCCTTTGTATCTCAATCAAAGATTGGTTGCCATTCGTGTAAAAAAGAATGATGTTGAGATTGTGTCGGCTTTACTTAATTCAATCGTTTCTCTTTTGATTGTTGAATTAAACGGTGTTTCAAGAAATTTAGGAGCATTGGACTTGAACGCAGACTTTTTCAAAACAAAAATGAAAATATTTGACCCAAGTTTGCTTTCAGACAAACAAAAAGAAAGTATTCTTGCGAAATTTGAAACTATTAGCAAACGACAAATTCAAGATTACGAAAACGAATACAAACAGAAAGACAGAATTGCTTTTGATGAAGCAGTTTTGAAAGCCTACGGCTTCAAAACTGATATTCTTCCGCAACTTTATTCACTTTTAACGGAAACCATTCGCAATAGAGTGGAAATGAAAAATAGGTAAAACTTATACATTTGGTAGCACATTTGCATTTTTCCAACCACACAAAGCCAAACAAAAAATGCAAAAGAGCTACCAAGCCAACGCTCAACAAAGCGACTGAAAAGAGCCACTACCGATAACAAGGGTAACTGTTGCATAACTCCAATTTACAGTAAAAAACAGAATATATGACCTCGTTTAAGCCTTTTTAAGCGAGGTTTATTTTTAGAAAAGTATATTAATGTAAAATTAGGTT